>CAYSLM010000025.1:0-26479 GCA_964431895.1 uncultured Aequorivita sp. | reverse complement strand
GAAGAGGAGCTCTACCAGCAGTCGGCTGCCCGTTTGGAGGAAGTGATGGGCCTGGGCACCGGCGCCATTGAAATAAAAAGCGGCTACGGACTCACAACAGAAGCAGAGCTGAAAATGCTGCGCGTGGCCAAAAAACTTGCCGAGGAATACCCCATAGCCATCAAGACCACCTTTTTGGGCGCACACGCCATCCCCACCGAATTTAAAGGCAACAAGGACGGCTATCTCGATGTATTGTGCAACGAAATGTTACCGAAAGTGGCCGACGAAAACCTTGCCGAATACGTAGATGTGTTCTGTGAAGAAGGCTATTTTTCGGTGGATGATATGGAGCGGGTCCTTTCCGAAGGTAAAAAATACGGCCTCGTCCCCAAAGTGCACGTCAACCAGTTCAACAGCATTGGGGGCATTGGTGCGGCCGTAAAGTACGGTGCCTTGAGCGTTGACCATTTGGAGGTTATGACCGATGAAGATGTGGAAGTTCTAAAAAACACCCACACTATGCCTGTGGCACTCCCCTCCTGCTCCTTCTTTTTGAGCATTCCCTACGCCCCCGGGCGAAAGATGATCGATGCTGGCCTGCCCCTGGCCCTCGCCACAGATTACAATCCAGGGTCAACGCCCAGTGGCAATATGAATTTTGTAGTGGCCACGGCCTGTATAAAGATGCGATTGACTCCTGAAGAAGCCATAAACGCGGCGACCATCAATGGTGCGTACGCCATGGGACTTAGCCAGACCCACGGCAGCATTACCAAAGGAAAAACCGCCAGCCTTATCATCACTAAGGAAATTCCGTCTTACGGCTATCTGCCCTACGCCTTTGGCAGTAATTTGATCGATTCGGTAATTATTAATGGCAAGGAAATACAATGAGTTTTCTAAAAATCTATTCCGAAAAAGAAGTTTTTCCCTTGCTGAAAAAGCGGGTTGGGGAAATTAAATTTGGTGAAAAAGTGGGCATTGTAAAAACACTTGACCATTTAAAGAACCATCCTGCCAAATATGTGCTTTTGGGCATTCCCGAAGATATTGGCGTACGCGCCAATTATGGCCGTCCGGGCACTTCACAAGCGTGGGAAGCCGCGCTGGGCAGCCTGCTCAATATTCAGTACAACCAATTAATAAGCGCCGAAAACGTAATACTTTTGGGCGAAATTGATTGCGACGCACAAATGGAACAGGCGTCAAAAATCTCTTCAAACGAAAACCATTTTGCCGAGGAATTGGGCCAATTGGTTACCCAAATAGACCATAAGGTTTCCGAAGTTGTCAAAACAATTTCCGAAGCCGAAAAATTTCCCATCATCATCGGTGGAGGCCACAACAACAGCTTTGGAAACCTGAAAGGAAGCTCGCAAGCGCTTAAAAAACCCATCAACTGTATCAATTTTGATGCGCATACCGACTTTCGCGCATTGGAGCACCGGCACAGCGGCAATGGGTTTTCGTTTGCTTTTGAAGATGGGTTTTTGGATAAATATTTCATTTTCGGCCTACATCGGAATTATACTTCGGAAGCGGTTTTCGATTCAATCGAAAAAAATTCAGAAAGGGTAAAATTCAATCGCTTTGAGGATATTTCCGTAAACGGAAAAATAACGTTTTCCGAAGCACTGCAAGAAGCCGAAAATTTCTGCGGCGATGGAAACTTCGGAATTGAGCTGGATATGGATGCCATAGAAATGATGGGCAGCAGCGCCATGACCCCAAGTGGGTTTACCATGGCCGAGGCCCGAAGCTTCGTTTCGCATTTTTCAAAAAACCCCAAGGCACGCTATCTCCATATTTGTGAAGGTTCACCGTCGGCAGGTGTATTTGGGAACCAAGTGGGAAAGGCCATCAGCTATCTGGTGAGCGATGCCCTTGCCCCATAGGTACTTTTGGCCTATCTTCCAAAGAAAAAAGTTTTCCCGAAAATATTTGCGATATTTACCATCCGCAACCATAATGGTTTACCGAAGCATTCACGAACCTTAACGCCTCTATGATGAAAAACTACACCCTTCCCCTAAATTTTACGCTTGCCGCTTGTTTTTTCCTATTCCTGTTTATTGGATGCAAAAACACTTCCGAAGAAAAATCTTCTCAGAAAGAAACCGGAAAGATCGAGTATCCCGCCGAATGGATGTACAACCAGCGCGCCTATCCCAACAATTTCATCAACAAGGAAGCGTACAAGGAAGCTGTTGCCCAGGCCAGGCAAATCCTCGCCAACCGCTCGCCAGAAGAAGCCGGGGAATGGACCTTTGTGGGACCCTTGAATACGGGAGGCCGCGTTACCGATGTGGCCATCTCGCCCGATAGCGATATCCACCTGTACGTGGCTACGGCCACCGGAGGCATTTTCAGGAGTTATGACCAAGGCAATACTTGGGAGCCTATTTTTGACAGCGAGGCTCGGCTTTCCATTGGCAATATTGCCATTGCGCCCTCCAATGCCCAGATAATCTATGCCGGGACCGGCGAGGCCAACGGCAGTGCCACCGATGGAGCCTATTTTGGCGACGGTGTGTACCGAAGCGATAATGGCGGCGATACTTGGACCAACATAGGCCTGCCTGAAAGCAACCACATTGGCCGCATTGTAGTTGACCCAAACAACCCCGACCGGGTTTTTGCCGCTGCAACGGGGGAACTATATGGCAAGAACGACGAGCGCGGCATTTACCGAACCACCAATGGCGGCGGAAGCTGGGAGCAAGTGCTATTTGTAACCGACTCTACCGCGGCCATAGACGTGGCCATGAACGTGGCCAATACCAACATCATCTATGCGGCTATGTGGGAGCGCACCCGCAAGCCCTGGCAGCGCGACTACGGCGGAATGACCTCTGCCATCCACCGTTCTATGGACGGCGGCAATACGTGGACGCAACTTGGAGCCGCCAACGGCCTACCAGCCCCAAATGCACAAACCGGAAGGATTGGGCTGGCCGTTTCAGAATCGGAGCCGGCTACGGTTTACGCGCGGTTTACCACCAATGAAATCACCAATGAATTTAACGGCCTCTATAAATCTACCGACAATGGGGAGAACTGGACCCTGGTGACCCCGGCCGGCGCCCTTTACGGTATTGATGCGAATTTTGGGTGGTACTTTGGCAATGTTCGGGTAAACCCCTCCCAGGCCGATGAAGTATATATTTTGGGCCTCGAAATGGCCAAATCCACCAACAGTGGAGGCAACTGGAACACCCTACCCGGAATGCACGTAGATCATCATGCTTTGGACTTTTCCCGAACAAATAGCGATTTTATGCTCGCCGGAAATGATGGGGGCGCTTATATTTCGAGTAACGGAGGAAGCAGCTGGACCAAGTTTGTGAACCTGCCCATTACCCAATTTTACAACATTGAAGTAGATTATACCCAACCCGAACGGCTCTACGGCGGCACCCAGGACAACAATACCATCCGCACCCTGAGTGGTGGGGCCAACGACTGGAACGCCATTTGGGGCGGCGACGGCTTTCACGTAAACGTGGACCCTGTTGACAACAATTACATTTATGTGGAATCGCAATACGGCAATTTGGGCCGAAGTACAGACGGCGGCAGCAATTTTTACTACGCCACCAACGGCATAAGCGGTAGCGACCGAAACAACTGGAATACGCCTGTGATCATTTCACCCTACAATCATGAAATACTGTATTATGGCACCAATAGACTCTACACCTCGACCCAGGCTTCGTTCTGGACGGCCATAAGCCCAGATTTGACCGACGGTTTGCACCCCAGCGGTTCCCTGGCCTTTGGAACGCTCACGGCCATTGCCTCCTCCTACAACAATCTGGATGTCATTTACACAGGTAGCGATGACGGCAACGTGCACGTAACTTTTGACGGTGGAACCACCTGGACTGACGTGAGCGCGGGCCTGCCCGATCAATACATCACTTCCATCGCTATGGTGCCAAGTGATGATATGGTTGCTTATGTTACCGTCTCTGGTTTTAAATATTTGGACTATACCCCACACGTTTTTAAAACAACCGATGGCGGACAAAGCTGGACCGATATTTCTTCCAATTTGCCCAATATTCCGGTGAACGATATTATTGTTTCGTCCTCAGAAAACATTTTGTTTGTGGCTACAGACCTGAACGTGTGGTATTCCATCAATGATGGAGCCTCTTGGGACATTTTAGGAAATGGTCTTCCGCTAACCGTGGTCATGGACCTAAAATTGCACGAACCTACACAAACCCTTTACGCGGGGACCTTCGGGAGGGCAATGCATCGGTTTGAGGGAGTGATTGACTATTGTTTGGGTATTGAAGACCACAAACTTACCAACACTTCCGTTATCCTATCTCCCAATCCGGCTACTTCAGAATTTACTATTTCGCTCGATATGGCCTTCCCTTTGGAAGGAACGGTGCAGCTTTTTGACCTTTCGGGGAAAAAACTAAGGAATCTGTTCCAGGGGGATTATGGGGCCCACAAAACCATTCAAGTAAAAACCGATGGCCTTGCGGCAGGCATTTATTTGGTAAAAGTTACTTCCGGAAATCAATCCGTTACCAAGAAATTGATAATCAATTAGTAAACCGGCTATTTTTTTAAAACAAAAACCCGATTCCATTTTCGAATCGGCCTTTTGTTTTATTCCCTGCATAAAAAATTACTGCTTCTCACAAACCACGCCCCAAATGGGCAGGGCTTTTTTGGCGGTGTTTATCTTTACATTATCGCCGTCAAGCACCTTAAAATGGGCCGCATCGGCATAGTTGCCATCAAAAATGGCGGCCAGTGAAAACTTAGGGTCCTTAAAGTTTAAAACCATCCAATTGCCATCGGAAATATAGGTGCCTTTTTCTGAAATGATCACCGGTTTTTCATCGGTTCCCGGCTGGGGAATACTTTTAAAATCAAACGTGAAGGTATTGTTTTCAAATAGTTTTAGGGAAATGGCCGCCACGCCGTTTCCCAGGCTTTTATAGGCAACCGTTTGGTTTTTTCCCAGCACTATTTCTTTTGATTCCTTGGAAGCTTTAACCGCAGTCTTCTTACTTCCGCAAGAAGAAACGGTAATTAACAATCCGAGTATTACAATATATTTCCACATAACTTAACGTATCAATTTTTTGTATTTGATGCGTTTGGGAATCAAGTCTCCGCCCAAACGTTTCTTTTTGTTTTCTTCGTAATCGCTGAATCCGCCCTCAAAATAATACACTTGGCTGTTGCCCTCAAAGGCGAGGATGTGGGTACATATCCGGTCCAGAAACCAGCGGTCGTGGCTGATGACCACCGCACAGCCGGCAAAGTTTTCGAGGCCTTCTTCCAAAGCGCGCAGCGTGTTTACGTCCAGATCGTTGGTGGGCTCATCGAGCAGGAGTACGTTTCCTTCCTCTTTAAGGGTCATGGCCAAATGCAGCCGGTTGCGCTCGCCCCCGGAAAGCATGGAGACTTTTTTGTTCTGCTCGCTTCCGCTGAAGTTGAAACGGCTCAGATAGGCGCGTGAATTCACTTGCCTTCCGCCCATCATAATGAGTTCCTGGCTATCGCTGAAATTTTCCCAAATAGTCTTGTCAGGGTCAATATTGGCATGGGTTTGGTCAACGTAGGCAATCTTTGCCGTGTCGCCCACCTCAAAGCTGCCCTTGTCCGGGGTTTCCTCGCCCATGATCATTTTAAAAATGGTGGTCTTTCCCGCGCCGTTGGGGCCAATGATGCCCACAATTCCCGCTTGGGGCAGTTTAAAGTTCAGATCTTCATACAGCAACTTGTCGCCGTAGGCCTTGGCCACGCCCTTGGCCTCAATTACGTTGGTGCCCAATCGCGGCCCGTTGGGGATGTAAATTTCCAGTTTTTCCTCCAATTGTTTCTGGTCTTGGCTCAAGAGTTTGTCATAGTTCTGCAAGCGCGCTTTTTGTTTGGTCTGGCGGCCTTTGGCTCCCTGGCGCACCCATTCCAGCTCGCGTTCCAGGGTTTTTTGGCGCTTGCCTGCCTGTTTCTGTTCCTGGGCCAAACGTTTTGATTTTTGGTCGAGCCATGAAGAATAGTTTCCTTTCCAAGGAATGCCCTCGCCACGGTCCAGCTCCAATATCCAACCCGCCACATTGTCGAGGAAATAACGGTCGTGGGTCACGGCGATTACCGTTCCTTTGTATTCGGCAAGATGGTGCTCCAGCCAGTGGACGCTCTCCGCATCAAGGTGGTTGGTGGGCTCATCGAGCAGCAATACATCTGGTTCCCTTAACAGCAGTCGGCAAAGGGCTACCCTTCTTCTTTCCCCACCCGAAAGTACGCTGATGGGCTTGTCAGGGTCGGGCGTGCGCAGGGCGTCCATGGCAATTTCGAGCTTGGTGTCGAGCTCCCAGGCATTGGTGGCATCGATTTTATCTTGCAGCTTGGCCTGTTTTTCCATCAGCTCGTCCATCTTGGCAGGGTTTTCATACACCTCGGGCAGGGCAAACATATCGTTGATCTTGTTGTATTCATCCAGTACGTCAACCACCTCCTGTACGCCTTCCTTTACTACTTCAAGAACCGTTTTGGACTCGTCAAGCTTTGGTTCCTGCTCGAGGTAGCCCACGGTGTAACCGGGTGCAAAGACCACATCGCCCTGGTAGTTTTTTTCTTCCCCGGCAATGATCCGGAGCAAGGTGGATTTTCCGCTGCCATTTAGCCCAAGGATACCGATCTTGGCACCGTAGAAGAAACTTAGGTATATATTTTTAAGTACTGGTGTCTGGGCGTTTTGGTAGGTTTTGGTAACGCCAGACATTGAGAAAATTACTTTTTTATCGTCGCTCATTTTGGTTTGTGTTTGTGGTTTGTGGTTTGTGGTTAAAGATTAATCTTTTTTGAATTTTTGTCCCCTAATTTCGGATTTCCGTAGATAATACATAAAGGCACCAATCTTGTTTTTTTCTATTTCGCACATTTCAATCAGTTTGTCAAATTGTTCTTTTGTTATTAATTGTTTATCAAAAGCGCGATAAGTTTGAGATTTTAACTCGCTGGTGGAGCCTTTGGAGAAGCTTAAAAAATTTACGAATTCTTTATTCCCGTCACGATCAAATCCTTCGGCAATATTATCGATTATGGAACCGGAACTTCCTTCCATTTGATCCCTAAGTCTAAAATTTTGACCAATTCCTGTGGTTTGAAAAAGTTCTTCAACAAATAAACAGATCAATCTGGCATTTTTCCAAACTTCCAAATCCTCAAACTTTTCTATTCTTGCCATCTTCATTAAGATATAAAGGGAAAATACAATAGTATAAACACTAAACCATAAACCATAAACCATAAACCATAAACTCATTAATGTAAATTAAGCAGTCTTAAAAGCACAAGCATCTGGCCGGTGTGATAGGCAGTGTGCTCAACAACCAGCATTACCTCGCGCAACAGGGTTTGTTCGCCCTTGCCGTTTTTTACGGCTTGCATCAGTAAGTTGTTCTCATCGAGAAGAAAATTTTTCAGGCGCTCCCGATCTGTGGTATATTCGGCTTTTAGGTTTTCCCATTCTTTTTTATCGCGGCAGATTTTCTCTTTGGGCCAGTAATAGTCGGGCCATTTGGGCTCGGTATAATCATCGGAACAGGTGAACTTCACAATATCTTTTTGGGTATAGACTATATGATAGAACAATTCATAAAGGGAATACGGCAAATTGGATGGTCTGGTGTTTATGTCTTCAAAAGATATTTTCCGAAGCATTTCAGTCACTGGCATAAAGGCCTCGCCGCCCTCCAGGTGCTTTGCCAGTTGTTCACGTATTTGTTTTTCTCCTACCATGGGTTTGGAAATTAGGGGTTTGGGATTTTTAAGTTGGAAGATATTTCAAAAAACACGGCGTACAAGGCCGCTATCGGCATCACAGGCTACACCCTTCCCTTTAGGGCATTAAAAACCCAGGCTATGGCGAAAAACCCGATGCCCACCGAGGCAAAGCCCCAACCGGCAACATCATCATAACGAAATGCCCCTAGGCCAATAAGGAGGATGCCCACCAGTATCATGATAAAAGTAGCCCAAGCCAGTACGGTATTTTTGTTCATTCCCATAATTTGTTTTTTTGGTTGATCTATTGTGTTGCAAATTTACGTGCAAAAACAAATATCGTCAATATTAACTGGATTTCCGTTAACAAAATGCCATGGTTTTTTTCGTGCCGCCAGATTTCGGCCCAAAAAGAATGGAGAGGTTTTTTGGGGTTTTAAAACTTAATTTTAAAAACTAAACTTCCAACTTTGAAGCCAAAACTTTCCCGCATTTTGTATTTTAGCCCAAACATACTTTTTCAATGGATATCAACTTCAACAAGAACGAAGACCACAACAAACTGCTCGTTTCAGAATTAAAGAACAAACTGGCCAAAGTAAAACTTGGCGGCGGCCAAAAAAGGATTGACAAACAGCACGCCCAGGGCAAACTTACCGCCAGGGAGCGCATTGCCTATCTACTTGACGAAAAAATGCCGAGCATTGAGATTGGGGCTTTTGCGGGCGAAGGAATGTATCAGGAGCACGGCGGCGCCCCTGGCGGCGGGGTAGTTGTAAAAATCGGTTATGTGAAAGGAAAACAATGCATTGTCGTTGCCAATGACGCTACGGTGAAAGCCGGGGCGTGGTTCCCGATAACGGCCAAGAAAAATCTTCGCGCGCAGGAAATTTCCATCGAAAATCGCTTGCCGATAATTTATCTGGTTGACAGCGCGGGGGTTTACCTGCCCATGCAGGACGAGATTTTTCCCGATAAGGAACACTTCGGAAGGATTTTCCGCAACAACGCCGTAATGAGCAGTATGGGCAATACCCAGATTGCCGCGGTGATGGGCAGTTGCGTGGCCGGCGGTGCCTACTTACCCATAATGAGCGACGAGGCCTTGATCGTTGACAAGACGGGAAGCATTTTTCTGGCCGGAAGCTACCTGGTAAAAGCCGCCATTGGCGAAAGTATCGATAATGAGGAGCTCGGCGGTGCCACCACCCATTGTGAAGTGAGCGGCGTGACCGATTACAAAGCGATGGACGACAAGGACGCCCTCAATAAAATAAAGAACATAGTCTCAAAAATAGGCGATTATGAAAAAACAGGCTTCAACCGTGAAAAGGCCGTAAAACCAAAGGAGAAGCAAGAGGATATTTATGGAATTTTGCCCAAATCGCGAACCGAGCAATACGATATGCGCGAAATAATAAAGCGTCTGGTTGACGGCAGTGAATTTGAGGAATATAAAGAAGGCTACGGCCAGACCATCCTTACCGGCTATGCCCGCATTGACGGTTGGGCCGTAGGCATTGTGGCCAACCAACGCACCCTGGTAAAAACCACCAAATCCAAGACCAAGCCCAGTGAGATGCAGTTTGGCGGCGTGATTTATAGCGACAGTGCCGATAAGGCGACACGCTTTATTGCCAACTGCAACCAAAAGAAAATCCCTCTCGTCTTTTTGCAGGATGTTACCGGGTTTATGGTGGGCAGTAAAAGCGAACACGGCGGAATAATTAAGGACGGGGCCAAAATGGTAAATGCCGTAAGCAACAGTGTGGTACCAAAATTTACCGTTGTGGTGGGCAACAGCTACGGTGCCGGAAACTACGCCATGTGTGGCAAGGCCTACGATCCGCGGCTTATCGTGGCCTGGCCCAGCGCCGAACTGGCGGTGATGAGTGGCAACAGTGCCGCCAAGGTATTGCTGCAGATTGAAACCGCTTCGCTTAAAAAACAGGGCAAGGAAATTTCTAAAGAAGAAGAAAAAGAGCTTTACGATAAAATCAAGGCGCGCTACGACCAACAGATTTCGCCCTATTACGCTGCTGCCCGCCTTTGGACCGATGCCGTGATAGACCCGCTGGACACCCGAAAATGGATAAGCATGGGCATAGAGGCCGCCAACCACGCCCCGATAGAAAAACCCTTTAACCTTGGGGTGATCCAAGTGTAATGGCTTTCCATCCAATGTGCGGAACCTTAGGGATGGAAAGATGATTTAATTAATTGGTTTTCATTACTTTTGGTTAAGGTGCGTTTCTCGCAAACCAAATTTGTTATGAAATTAAATCCTTCATCACTCCGGAAAATGGCATGGCGATGTTTCGCTTTTATGTGGATTCCCTTTATTACTTTATTCATAGGTATGTGGGGCATGCCCGAAGGCTCTTATAGCTTTGCCGAACTGCCGGAACTAACGCAATATTCCATTGTTGCGCTGGCCATTTTTTTTGCACTGACATTTATATTTTTTTTCGGCGCGGTCATTACTTCCCAGGCCACAACGCCACAATTGCTAAAGAACGGCAAGAAAGCCCCGGCCAAAATCTTAGACATCTATGAAACGGGAACCACGGTAAACAATTCGTATATGGTTGGTTTTAAATTGGAGGTAATGCCGCGGCATGCCTCCAAGTTTACGGCTACCACCGAGCAATTGATATCTCGCTTGCAAGTCCACAAATTTGAGGTGGGTAAAAAAGTTTTGGTCAATTATGACCCCAAAACCCGCAATACCGTCATTGTTGGGGAGCTTAAGGAGCCTATCGGCCCTTAAAAGAATTTCTTGTCTGTATCATCCTGACCAAATTAATGTGTCGCTAACATTTTTATAGTAGCTGCGCGCTTTATTTTTCCGGTTTCGGTATAAATAAATGTTGGAAGGGTATAAATCTTTTTCGGTCTTTCGTAAGGCGAAAGCGTTGCAAAGATTGTCGAGAAATCATCCATCTGTTTCGCATCTTTATCTTCCAGTACCAAAATAACCCGCTCTCCAAGAGCTTCGTCCCCTTCCGAAGCAATAAAAAAAGGGGTTTTTATATGTTTTGAAAGTTTGGCCTCCACAACTTCGGGATGTACTTTTACACCGCCTGTATTGATTACATTATCCCTTCTGCCCAAAAACCTAAACGACGTGGAGGAAACAAGGGCTACCACATCATTGGTGGCGACGATTTCTTCGGAAATTTCAGGAGCGTGTATCTGCAGGCAGTGGTTTTGGTCCTGTGAAAAATGCACCTTCGGCAGGGCTGCAAAAACATCGGATCGTTCTTCCCCATTTATCGGCCTAATGGCGATGTGGCTTATGGTTTCGGTCATTCCGTAGGTTGCATAAACCTTGGGAGTGAGCTGTTGGAGCTGCGCTTCCAATTGCCAGGGGACCGCCCCTCCGCCAACGATCAATTTTTTCACTTTGTGCAAATCTGCCAACGAATGAAAAACCTGATAGGGCACCATGGCCGAAAAATCAAAGCTTTCCTCAGTATTTTGAAGTGGGTTTTTTTCGGGTGCCGTGGTATGCAGGTGCCAACCCGCAATCATGGCCCTCACCAGCATCATCTTGCCGGCAATGTATTCTGAAGGAAGGCAGAGCAGGGCTTTGGTGCTTTCCTTTAAACCGAAATAATTCACGGTAGCTTCGGCACTGTTGAAAACGTGTTTCTTTTGAAGAGTGATTTTTTTCGGCTTCCCCGTGGAGCCGGAAGTCTTTACGGTGATGTAATTATTGCCGTCCAACCATTCCAAAATAAATTTTCCCAAGGCATCCACTTCGCCTTCACCCTTCTTTATAAGGCCTTGTGCGTAGGATTGCAAAGCTTCCGCAGAAGAAAATGCTTCGCCGTTTAATTTGAAGTTGGGATGCAAAAAATTCACTATTCAATAAAAGTTGGATTCGATGTATTTTCTTCAGTTAAAACAATAGGTTTTTCCACCTTTCCGAAGAGCTTTCGGCCCCAATCGTGCCATTTATAACGCCAGGCCATAAGTAGCAGGAAAATGGGATATATGATCAATACGGGCGCAATCACATCAAAACCGGCCGAGGGATCGGACACGTCCTTAAAGATTGAGGGAGTCTTGAAAACGGTCCAATCTGCCGTAACCAAAAGGGCCGTAATCAAATTATTGCCCGCATGAAATCCCAAGGCCAGCTCCAGGCCTTCGTCCATCAAGGTCATAATTCCCAAAAAGAAACCCGTACCTATGTAATAGATCATGATGATGTTTCCAAATTTGGACACCTCCGGATTGGCCAGATGCAGCCCGCCAAAGATTACCGAAGTGATTATCAAGGGCAGCCATCTATTTTTGGCCAATACGCCTATGCCCTGCATCAAATACCCACGGAAGAGATATTCCTCAAAACTGGTCTGCAGGGGTATCATAATAACCGCAATCACAAATAGTATAGCAAAAGGCACGAGGTCAAATTGCAGCACATAGTCATCGGGATTGGAATAGAAATCAATGAGGGTCACCACCAAAGTGGTAATGGTTATAAGGCCAAAGCCAAAGAAAACCCTTCCCCAGTCCGTCTTCCGGCGGGTGGTAGTCACCTCTTCAAAGGGTTGGCGGTGCAAAAAGCGCACCACCAAATAGAGGGCCAACAGCCCAATGGCAAAACTCAACAGCATCAAAAACAAGGTGAGGTTTGGATCGAGAACGGTCATAAGCACCTCGGGATCCTGGACGGACATCACATCACCGCCCTCCATCATTATTTTGGCGACCACCGCTAGGGCCAAGGGAATGGAGCCCAGCTGGCTGGCCACAAATATTATGATAAAACCTACCAGATAACGCCACCATTGGTGCAGTGATTTAAAAGCTTGCTGTATGTACATCATTTAGTTATGAGATTTGATTTTATGGGTTTTGAAAATTGAATTCCCAAGCATTTTCTGTATCGTATGTCAATTTGCCGTTTGAGACTTGCAATGGGCTTTCAATATTATTGGTGTAAAGGCTGCCGGTACCCAAACCTTGCGGCAAGGTAGTATTTTTTGTAAAAGTATATTGGGCAATGGCGTTTAAACCCACGTTGCTCTCCAGGGCCGAAGTTATCCACCAGCCCGCATGGTGTTTTTCTGCGAGGTTTATCCACGTATCGCTTCCGCGGAAACCGCCAATCAAGGAGGGTTTTAAAATGATGAATTGCGGCTTGATGGTATCGAGAAGTCTATTTTTTTCTTCTTCGGAAAAAATGCCGATGAGTTCCTCGTCCAGGGCGACGGGCAGGGGTGTTTCCTCGCAAAGCCGCGCCATTTCCTGCCATTGGCCCTGCCTGATGGGCTGCTCGATGGAATGCAATTGCAAATGGGAAAGCACCTTCAGTTTTTCCAAAGCTTCTGTGGGTGAAAAGGCGCCGTTGGCATCTACGCGCAATTCCACTTCGGAAGCGGAAAATTCTTTTCGGATTGATTTTAGAAGTTCCATTTCGGTTTTAAAATCAATGGCCCCAATCTTCATTTTGATACAGGTGAAACCTTCCTTCAGCTTTTCTGAAATCTGTTGTTTCATAAAGCTCTTATCGCCCATCCACACAAGCCCGTTAATGGGGATGGCCGCGTGGCCCCTTGTGAATTTTGAAGGAAACAGTTCAAAAGGATTTTTGGAGTGCAAGGATTTGAAAGCCATTTCAATCCCAAATTGTATTGAGGGAAATTCTTTTAAGGCTGGATAAAGGCCAGATTCGCCCACACCTCCGCTCGCATTGTCACAGATCTGGGCCAGAGCGGTTTCATAATCGGGGCGGTCATCTACGCTAAGGCCGCGCAAAAGGCCGCACTCCCCTATTCCAAATCTTTCTCCTTTTTTTAGAATTAGGAAGTAAGTTTCCTTGGAATGTAAAACCCCGCGCGAAGTGCCGCTGGGACGTTTGAAGTGTAAAGTGTGTTTGTGAAAAGAGGCTATCAAATTATAATCAGTTTTAATGTAGAAACGCCAAATTTTAAAATTCCAAATTCCATAGGAAGCGCACCCTATGGAATTTGGAATTTCATTTTCGGAATTTTATAACTCAATACTCTCCCCTATTTCGAGCAACATCAAATCTTTGTTGGCATCATAAAACTTGCGTTTGGCTTCTTCATGGTCTATCTCAATAAAACCGAAGGTATCGTAATGTACGCCCAAAACCTTGTCGCACTGCACAAAATCACTGGCTATGATGGCATCGTCAATGCCCATGGTAAAATTATCGCCAATGGGGAGGATAGCCAGATCGAGTTTGGTGTGCATTGGGATGAGCTTCATATCCATAGTGAGGGCCGTATCGCCGGCAATATAGATGTTTTTATGTTCGCCTTCAATCACAAAGCCACCGGGCTGGCCCCCGTAACTGCCATCGGCAAAGCTGCTGGTATGGTGTGCCACAACATACTTTACCCAGCCGAAATCAAAGTTCCAGCTTCCGCCGTGGTTCATGGGGTGTACCTCAATGCCCTTTTCCTCGTAATGGTTGGTGATCTCAAAATTACTGACGATGATGGCACCGGTTCTTTTGGCTATCTCTTCGGCATCAAGGGTGTGGTCGTTGTGGGCGTGGGTAAGCAGTATATAATCTGCCTTTAGGCTGTTGATATCAATTTTATCTTTTGCGAGGTCATTGCCGCTAATAAAAGGATCTACAAGTATATGCTTTCCCTTGATCTGGAGCCCCAGGCAGTTTTGACCGTAAAAAGTGATTGTCATGGTTTTCTTTTTTGCCTTAAAGATAAAATTAAAACCACGCCGAAACAAAAAATAACACCGAAAACAGGAATGTACTTAAGGCCACTTTCTTCAGTTCGGGGTCCAATAGTGGCGGGGCGGTATTATCCTTCACCTTTTTCATATGGAGAAAAAGCGGCACAAACGCCAGCAACGGCAAATACTGAAACCCATTTACGCCTTTTAGGAAAAAATAAAGCACCGCACACACAAAAGCACCTACAATCAAGCCGTAATGGTAGTATTTTACCCTTTTGCCGCCCAATAGTACGGCCAAGGTTATTTTGTTCATTTTGCCATCGGCCAGCCTATCGCGCATATTGTTGAGGTTGAGCACGGCAGTACTCAATAGACCAATTACCACAGCAGGTAGTCCTATTAACGAATCGAGCTTTCGGGTGAAAAGAAAATAGGCACCCAGCACGCTCAACAGGCCAAAAAACACAAAAACGAACGCATCACCCAGTGCCCGGTACCCATAAGCGGTTTTTCCCACGGTATAGGTTATGGCGGCGACCAAGGCTGCAATTCCCAATACAAAAAAGACGGTGGAATGCAGAATGTGGCGCCCCTCAAAGGCCACATAGATTAGCACGCCCGCCAAAGCCATGGTAATGATGGAGGTAATGGCCATTCCCCTCTTGAGGTCCTTGGCCGATAAAATACCACTTTGCATGGCCCGCATGGGGCCTACCCGGGTATGGTTATCGGTACCTTTTACCCCATCGCCATAATCATTGGCAAAGTTTGAGAGAATCTGAAAGCCCAAGGTGGTCAACAGGGCCAATATGAAAATGGAAAGCGAAAATGAGTCAGATTCACGGGCGGCAGCGGCGGCAGCGATAATTCCCGACACCGAAAGCGGTAGCGTACGCAAGCGGGCAGCAGAAATCCAAGCTTTGGTTTTTTTCATTTCAATAATTTATCAAACACAACATCTCGTTTTAAAAAAATTGGTGCCACAGATTCGTAAAGAAAGCGTCAATTCAGTATCCGGACCATCATTTCCTTTAGTAAATCGGCTTGTGAAAGGTTTGCGGCACCCACGCCCTTGCTCTTCATATCGACTTCCCGAATGGCGGCAATGGCCGAACTCACCTTTTTCATCGGAAAGTTCCGGGCAGCCGTTTGGTAGTCCTTTAGAAAATAGGGGTGCACGCCGAGGGTTTTAGCGGCCTTGCCCTTATCCTCCAGGGCGTGATATTTCAATAATTTATAAAAGAAAGTGTACAGCAGAGCCACAGTCATGGGCAAGGGGTTGTTCTTTGGGTTTTGCGCAAAGTACTGGATAATGGCAAACGTTTTTTTGGAGTCACGTTCCCCGATGGCATTCTGCAGTTCAAAATTATTGAAATCCTTGCTTATGCCAATATTCTCCTCTACAAGCTGGGGGGTAATTTGCTGGCCTGGCTTTAGGATCAACTGCAATTTTTCAAGCTCGTTGTTTATCTTGCCCAGATCATTGCCCAAAAACTCTACAAGCATCTGCGCGGCCTTTGGCGAGATGGTATAGCCCTTGCCCGCCAGCACCCGCTTAATCCAATCGGGTACCTTGTCTTCATATAGTTTTTTACTCTCAAAAACAACCCCCTTTTCTGCAATGGTCTTGGCGAGTTTTTTTCGCTTGTCCAGGGTTTTATATTTGTAGCAAAGCACCAAAACCGTGGTAGGCTGGGGATCTTTGGCGTACGGGAGCAGGTTTTCGATGGTTCGCGAAAGGTCCTGGGCCTCCTTTACAATAATGACCTGTTTTTCGGCCATCATAGGGTAGCGCTTGGCATTGGCAATAATATCTTCAACCGAAACATCGCGGCCGTAAAGCACCATCTGGTTGAAGCCTTTTTCGGCCTCGGTCAATACGTTGTCCTCTATATATTTTGAAATCCCATCAATATAATAGGGTTCCTCGCCCATCAGCAGGTAAATGGGCGCGGTCTTTCCGTTTTTAATATTGGTGATGATTGATCTTACTTGGTCTAACGCCATGGGTTTTGGGAACATTGGGTTTATCGATGGCAGTCCGGGGCCTTTGGGTTTCCACGCAAAATGGAACCAACCGATTTGCTTTATTCTTGGAAGGATACTTTTGACTGAAATTTGTTTCTTTGTATATGCTGAAACTCAATTTTGCCTCCTATTCCTTCCGCTTCAAAAATAGCGAAAACAAACCGTTGGTCTTTGACCGAATCAGAAAAAAATTTGTGAGCCTCACCCCTGAGGAATGGGTGCGGCTGCACGTGGTGGAATTTCTCATAAATGAAAAAAACATCCCGAAAAGCTTGATAAACGTTGAGAAGCAATTGAAACTGCACCAAACCACCAAAAGATACGACATTGTGGTTTTCAATCCCGATGCCAGTATCTTTTTGATCGTAGAGTGCAAGGCGCCCTCTGTGGCCATCACCCAGGATACATTTGACCAGGTAGCACGATACAATCTGGCCCTCAAGTCACAAGTTCTTATGGTGACCAACGGTCTGCAGCATTACTACTGCACTATGGATTTTGAACGTGAGCGGTACAATTTCCTGAAAGACATTCCTTCCTATAAATAGAATTGCATAGACTTCAAAAATCTATCTTTGCAGGATGAAAGTAGCCGTAGTCATACTGAATTGGAACGGGAGGGATTTGCTGGAAAAGTTTCTGCCCCCGGTGGTCAAGTTTTCGGGCGAAGCCACGGTATATGTGGCAGACAACGCCTCAACCGATGGTTCTGTAAACTTTATTGCCGAAAATTTTCCCACGGTAAAAATCCTCCGCAATAAAACCAACGGCGGCTATGCCAGGGGCTATAATGAGGCCCTTCAACATCTTTCGGAAGACATCTTTGTCCTACTCAACAGTGACGTAGCGGTAACGGAAGGCTGGCTGCAGCCCGTGCTTTCGATCTTTAGGACAAATCCTGCCGTGGTGGCAGCACAGCCTAAGATACTCGACTACCACAATCGCCAATATTTTGAATATGCCGGGGCGGCCGGTGGCTTTCTCGACTCTTTTGGCTACCCCTACTGCCGCGGGCGTATTTTCAATACTGTTGAAAGGGACCGCGGGCAGTATGACGGAGTGGCCGAAATATTCTGGGCCAGCGGGGCCTGCCTCTTCGTTCGGCGCGATGCCTTTTGGAAGGCTGGGGCCCTTGATACCTACTATTTTGCCCATCAGGAAGAAATTGACCTTTGCTGGCGCCTGCGGGCACAGGGTGGCAAGATACTCTGCGTGGGCGGGGCCACCGTATATCACGTGGGCGGGGCCACATTGGCCTCACAAAACCCGAAAAAGACTTTTTACAACTTCCGCAATTCGCTGTTGAACCTTTTGAAAAACGTGCACGGACCGGCCGCTTACACCGTCATTTTTATCAGGTTGGTTCTCGACGGGGCGGCCGGCATACAGTTTCTGCTGCAGGGCAAGCCTGCACATTTTTTGGCCATTCTCAGGGCACACGGCAGCTTTTATGGCTTGTTTTTCAGCTTTCTACCAAAAAGGAAAAAATACGCTTCAAAATTGGTCTATTTCAAAACCAAATCAATTGTTTTTCAGTATTTTATAAAAAAGAAGCGGCGCTTTACCCACTTATAACTTAAAGTATTGTTAATCGTTTTCGGGCTGAAGCCGATTTTAATAATTTTGGTCTGAAACTATCGGAAGAAACAATCTATTAATAACACTTAAACATTATGAAAAAACTATTGATATTAGCAGTATGCTCCAGTTTGGCTTTCACCTCCTGCGTGTCCAAGAAGAAGTATGCCGAACTTGAGGCGAAACAGAAGAACACCCAAGATTTGCTGAACACGGCAACGGTTAAACTGAACGACTGTCTTGCGGAAAGAGCAGCGGCCAGCGCCCGCGCCCAGGAACTAGAGGGAAGATTGGCCGATTTGAGAAAAACCAATGCAGACCTTATCGAGAGCTCAAAAGAACTTACTATGTTGACCTCCAAGGGGGCTACCAACCTTGAAAAATCATTGGAGAGCCTGAAGGAGAAAGACCTGAAAATCTCCAGACTTCAAGATGCCCTCAACAAGAAGGACAGTGTAACCCTGGCCCTTGTTACCAGTTTGAAGCGTGAGGTGGGTATCAACGATCCCGACATTGAGGTGAGCGTAGAAAAAGGTGTGGTTTATATTTCACTTTCAGACAAAGTATTGTTTAAGACCGGTAGCTACCAAATCTCATCCCGCGCCAACGAAATCTTGGGCAAGGTGGCCAAGGTAATCAACGGCAAGCCCGATTTTGAGGCCATGGTTGAGGGCCATACCGATAATGTTCCCTACAGGAGCGGCGTTTTATTGGACAACTGGGACTTGAGTGTGAAGCGAGCTACTTCCATAGTACGTGCCCTTCAGGACCTCGGTATAAGTCCAGAAAGATTGGTTGCAGCCGGCCGCGGCGAGTATGACCCCTTGGTGCCCAACACCACTGCCGAGAACCGCGCCAAAAACAGACGCACCCGTATCCTTGTTCTTCCAAAAATCGATCAATTCTATGATATGATCGAAAAGGAAATGAAAAATCTGGAAGCCGGCGGATAGAAAACGCCCCGCACAAAAAGTAAAAGAACCCGCCCATTATCCAATGCGCGGGTTTTTATTGCTCTCTTCCGAAGGAAAATTCACAGGAATTTCGTAATTTAGAAACAATAATTTCACAACCAAAATTCACTCATGATGGACGAATTCAAAACCAACTGGACCTCTGAAGAATTAAGGGCCTATATCCTTCTTTACTGCGCCCATGCCAATTTCGTGGAAACCCAGGAGGAGCGTGACTTTATCAAGAGAAAGGTAGGAAGAGACAAATACGAAAAGGTCCACAAGGAATTTGATGAAGATAATGACTATCAACGCATCCAGAAAATACAGCACACCGTAGAGCGATACAATTATTCAAGACAGGAGATAGACCGGTTGTTCGGAGATATTAAAAAAATGTTCCTTGCCGACGGTGAAATCGACATTCTGGAAGAAAACGTGTACCGCGGGCTCCAACATTTGCTCAAATAGAGCTTAAAGTTCCAAGCTTCCTTTGCCTTCCCTCAATACCTCGGGCTCGGCACCCGTAAGGTCAATCACTGTAGATGCAATGTTCCCGCCATAACCCCCGTCAATTACCAGATCAACCAGTTTGTCCCATTTTTCCAAAATGAGCTCAGGGTCTGTGGTGTACTCTATCACCTCATCTTCGTCCTTGATGGAAGTAGAAATAATGGGATTGCCCAATTCATGGACAATGGCCCGGGTTATGGCATTGTCGGGCACACGGATACCAACTTCCCTTTTCTTTTTAAATACTGTGGGCAGGTTGTTGTTTCCCGGAAGAATAAAAGTATAGGGTCCGGGCAGGTTGCGTTTCAACAATTTGAACGTGGGCGTATCTATCTGCCTCACATAATCGCTCAGATTGCTTAAATCCTCACACACAAAGGAGAAGTTGGCCTTCTCGAGCTTGACTCCCCGCAATTGGGCCACCCGTTCCAATGCGCGATGGTTGTTGATATCGCAACCTAAGGCATAAACGGTATCACTAGGGTAAATAATCACTCCGCCATCGCGAAGTATTTTTACCACGCGTTTTATTTCCTTCGGATTCGGGTTTTCTTCATAAATCTTAATAAATTCGGCCATAGTGCGGTTTTTGTCTTAAAAGTAATGAATTTTAGGGAATGGACAACTTTATGGCAATCGGGAAACATAAAATAGCATTTCTGGCGTTAGGGTTCCTAAGAAACCCTTAATCCCTGCTTATGAAAAGACCGTTATTGATTGTTGTCCTGCTCGCCCTCTTGGCTTCTGCCGCCTGTACCAAGGACAAAGATTCCGCGCCGGAGCCGGCACTGGATGCCGAAACCTTTTTAAATGTTTCCTACGGAAGCCACAATCAGGAAAAATATGATCTATACCTGCCCGCGAATCGGTCAAAAGAAAAAACCAAGGTTATTGTACTCGTGCACGGCGGTGGGTGGACCGGCGGGGATAAAGCAGATATGGATGCCTTTATTCCTTACATAAAAGCCACACACCCAAACCACGCCATAGTTAATATGAATTATGTGCTGGCCAATCTGGAAACCCCTGCCTTTCCCAACCAATTTCTTGACGTGGATGCCGTAATTAACAAGTTGACCGCTGAAAGCGACCAGCTGCACATACTTCCCGAGTTTGCGCTCATAGGCGCCAGTGCCGGGGCCCATATATCACTGATGTATGATTACGTGTATGACACCGACGACCAAGTGAAAATGGTAGGCGACATCGTGGGGCCCACAGATTTTACCGATCCCTTTTATAGTGAAAATCCAGATTTTCCAGCCTTGATGGCGGCCCTGGTTGATGAGAGTGCCTATCCGCCCAATACTGATTACGCCACGGTTTTAAGCCCCGCATTGCAAGTATCGGCCCATAGTAGTCCTTCCCTGCTCTTCTATGGAAACCAAGACCCCCTCGTGCCGTTGAGCAATGCCAATACCCTAAATTTGGCTCTTATGAATGCCCAAGTAAGCCACAGTTATACCATCTATGAAGGGGGCCATGGCAATTGGGCCCCGAATGATATTGCAGATATGCAAGCGCAGATAAGTGCTTATGTCGATACCTATCTTGAGGTGAGCCCGTAACCAGTTGCTGAGAGAATGCTGAATTTTGATTTCAGCCTTAAGCGTCTAAGACCTTGAGCTTGGCAAAACGAAGCAATAGTTTTTTCAGTCCCCCGTTTTCAAAATCGATTTCGGCCTTGGTATCGGCGCCGCTGCCTTCCAACTTAAGAATCTTCCCCCTGCCAAAACGTATGTGCTCTACAAAAGTGCCTTCTTTGAGGTTTGCCTTTTCGGCATCGAAATTTTTGTCAGCATTGCTTGATACCGGTTTTAGGCGGCGCAATTTTTTTAACTGGGCCTCGGTTGGACCGCTGGGTGGCCTCCCCGCTACCGGTTTTTTCAATCGTAATTTGCTGTGGTCAACCTCATCAAAAATATCGGCATCGAGAAGGGGTTTGTAGCGGTTTTCGGTTATGGGGGTCAGGTATTCAAGGAAACTTTCATCAATCTCGCCAATAAACCGGCTGGGCTCGGCATCAATGAGTTTTCCCCATCGATATCGGGATTGGGTATAAGTGAGGTAGGCCTGTTTTTCGGCACGGGTTAGGGCAACGTAAAAAAGCCTTCGCTCCTCCTCAAGCTCGCTGCGCGAATTCATGTTCATCCCGCTGGGAAAAAGATCTTCTTCCATGCCCACAATATAGACGTAGGGAAACTCCAGCCCCTTGGCCAGGTGCACGGTCATCAGGGCTACGCGGTCATCATCGCCCTTATCGTTGTCCAGGTCTGTGGCCAGGGCCACATCTTCCATAAATTCGGAAAGGGAGCCTGAGGCATCGGCAATTTCCTTTTGGCCTTCCACAAAATCGCGCATCCCATTGAGCAATTCCTCAATATTCTCTATACGCGCAATACCTTCTGGGGTGCCGTCCTTTTTCAATTCCTGCAACAAACCGGTTTTCTTGGCCACGTGTTCAGCTATTTGGAAAGCATCGTAATTTTGGTTGAGGACCTGAAAACTTTCGATCATGGTAACAAAATTGGCCAGTTTATTTTTTGTGCCGGTGTTTATTCGTAAATCGATCTTGCCAATATTTTTCATAATCTCAAAAACCGACCGTTGGTAATGGTTGGCAGCCACAATCAGGCGTTCCATGGTGGTTTCCCCAATGCCGCGCGCCGGATAATTAATGACCCGCTTTAAGGCCTCTTCGTCCTTTGGATTTAGGATAAGGCGCAGGTAGGCCAGCACGTCCTTGATTTCCTTGCGTTGGTAAAAGCTAAGGCCGCCATAAATTCGATAGGGAATATCTTTTTTCCTCAGGGCATCCTCAATGGCCCGGCTCTGTGCATTGGTGCGGTAAAGAACTGCAAAATCGCCATCCTTTAGCTGGTGGTTCATTTTGTTTTCAAATATGGAACTGGCCACAAACCGGCCCTCGTCCCCATCGGTCATAGTGCGGTTTACCAGTATCTTGTTGCCCTGATCATTTGCGGTCCACACTACTTTTTCAAGTCTTGCCTTGTTTTTTTCAATGATGCTGTTGGCCGCGTTAACGATATTCTTTGTGGAGCGGTAGTTTTGTTCCAGTCGGTACACTTTTACATCGTCATAGTCTTTTTGGAAATTGAGGATGTTGTTGATATTGGCTCCGCGAAAGGCGTATATGCTCTGTGCATCATCGCCCACCACACAAATATTCTGAAACCTGTCTGAAAGGGCCCGCACTATCAAATATTGGCTATGGTTGGTATCCTGGTACTCATCGACCAAAATATAGCGGAAACGGTTCTGGTACTTGGCCAGCACATCGGGGAAGCGCGTTAACAGCTCATTGGTCTTGAGCAGCAGATCGTCAAAATCCATGGCCCCGGCCTTAAAGCACTTATCCACATATGATTTATAGATATCGCCCAGGCGCGGCATCTTGGCCATGGCATCGGCTTCCATAAGTTCCGGATTGTTGAAATAGGCCTTTACGGTGATAAGACTGTTTTTGTAGGAAGAAATACGCGAATAGACCTGTTTGTATTTATAGATATCTTTATCGAGGTGCATTTCCTTGATGACAGCGCGGATAACGCTCTGCGAATCCTGGGTGTCATAAATGGTAAAGTTGGATGGATAGCCCAGTTTGTCGGCCTCAAACCGAAGGATTTTGGCAAAGATACTGTGGAAGGTCCCCATCCAAAGGTTTTTGGCCTCGCTGGCACCCACAATCTGGGCAATACGGCCCTTCATTTCACGGGCAGCCTTGTTGGTAAAAGTGAGGGCCAGGATATTAAAAGGATCTACCCCTTGTGACATCAGGTAGGCAATACGATAGGTGAGCACGCGCGTCTTGCCCGATCCCGCACCTGCAATCACGATCATGGCACCGTCTTTCTGCAATACAGGAGCGCGTTGGGCATCATTCAGTTGTTCTAAATAAGCTTCCAAAACATTAATTTCTTTATGCCGTGAAAATAATGATTACCGAATAAATATGTAAGGGAAAGCGGTATTATTATAAACAATAATCCACTTTTTTTTCCTTCTATTTCCGTTATATTTTAAATACCTTTATCAAAAATTAAAGTCTATGAATGAGCTCTTAACTTTTTTGGGCCAGATACCATGGTGGGGCTGGATATTGATTTTTCTGCTTTTGTTGGCCATTCGGGATATATTTTTCAACAAGTACCATACTATTACGCACAACTTTCCCATAGTGGGACACATCAGGTATATGCTGGAGAGTATTGGGCCAGAGCTACGGCAATATATCGTGGCCAACAACCGGGAGGAATTGCCCTTTAACCGCATTGAACGCGGCTGGATATATGCTTCGGCAAAGAACGAAAACAATTATGAAGGCTTTGGCACCGATAGGGATATCTATAAACCCAATTATATTTTCATCAACAATTCCTTACTTCCCTATAAGGTGGAAAGGGACAACCCAAATTACAAAAACCCCTATTTTTTGCCTTGTGCCAAGCTTATGGGTGAGTACAACAAGCGCCGGCGGCCTTATCGTCCGGCTTCGGTAATCAACGTTTCGGCCATGAGTTTTGGGTCACTTTCTGCCCGTGCGGTCGAGTCGCTCAACAAGGGTTGCGCCATGGCCTATTGCTACCACAATACGGGCGAGGGCGGGCTCTCTCCATATCATAAAACCGGTGCCGATGTGGTCTTTCATTTTGGCACGGGCTATTTTGGCGTGCGCGATGAGGAGGGCAACTTCTCCATGGAAAAGATTGTGAAGCTGGTAAATGAAAATCCACAGGTACGGGCCATTGAGATTAAGCTTTCCCAAGGAGCCAAACCTGGAAAGGGCGGAGTTTTGCCGGGAGCCAAAATTACGCGCGAAATTTCTGAGATACGCCATGTGCCCATGGGCAAGGATGTACTCTCACCGCCCAACCACTCTGCTTTTAAAGGAGTAAGAGGTTTGGTGGATTTTGTGGAAAGTATCGCCGATGCCACCGGCCTGCCCGTGGGCATCAAATCGGCCGTGGGGCGTTTGGGCGAATGGGAGGAACTGGCACGGGTGATGAAAGAAACCAACAAAGGCCCAGACTTTATAACCATTGATGGCGGCGAGGGCGGTACGGGCGCGTCGCCACCGAGTTTTGCAGACCACGTTTCCCTACCCTGGCTCTTTGGCTTTGCCGAAGTTTACAAAATTTTCAAGAAGAACGATCTTTGCGACCGGGTGGTTTTTATCGGAAGCGGCAAACTGGGCTTTCCCGCTAGGGCGGCTATGGCATTTTCCATGGGGGCAGACCTCATCAATGTTGCGAGGGAGGCCATGCTGAGCATTGGCTGCATACAGGCGCAGCTTTGCCATACCAACCGATGCCCCAGTGGGGTAGCCACCCAGAACAAATGGCTGCAACGGGGCATAAACATTGAAGACAAGAGCGTGAGGGCACATTTCTATTTTAAGAATTTTAGAAAGGAGCTTCTTGAAATGACCCACGCCTGTGGCTATGAACATCCCTGCCAGTTTACCATGGACGATGTTGACCTTACCGTGGGGGATAAAAACCTAATAAAAACCCTGGCCCAATCCTTTATGTACCACAAATGTGACGTGCCCTTTGAAAGTATGCGTACCCTTTCCAAGTGTCCAAACCTGGGAGGCAACTACCACCAAAAGCAAGCCCGAAAGGAAGTAAAGGCCATGCGCAAAGAAAACAAGGTAAGGTATTGATATAATAATATGGAAAGATGGAGGTAATTGTCCTTCAAAAAACCATAACACTTTCGGCTAATGAGCCCTTGCGCAAAATTTGAAAACGATGTAAGTTTGCCGTCATTGTAAAAATATATATGGAAGAAGCCACTCAAGTATTAAGTTATGTAGCCTACCTGTTGCCCGCTATTGTTGTGGGCATTGTCGCCTATTTTTTCTTTAAGGGCCACACGGCCAATGAAGAGGGCCGCCGCCGATATTTGGTGCAGAAGGAAGCACAAAAACAACTCCTGCCGCTAAGGCTGCAGGCCTATGAGCGCCTTACTCTGTTTTTGGAACGAATAGACCCCAATAGACTGTTGGTAAGGGTGAAGCCTTTTTCAGACTCGAAGGATGAATATGAAAATTTATTGATAAAGAACATTGAGCAGGAATTTGACCACAACCTTACCCAGCAGGTATATGTGAGCGAAGAATGCTGGAAAATAGTAAAGGCGGCAAAAAATGCTACCATCCACGCCATAAGGCAGGGTAATATGCACGAAAAGGATGGCAATGTTGATAAGATGCGCGAGAAATTATTGCAGAATTTTATGGAAGAACTTTCCCCTTCCCAAAAGGCCCTCACTTATGTGAAAAAGGAAATAAGCACGCTTTTCTAAACCTTTGGATCGCCCCCTCTTCTACGGGGTGAAAAGGTTGTGATGAATGGCATAAAGTACCAACCCTATTCGGTTTTTTAGACCCAATTTTCTGTAGAGCGAATCGCGATAGCCTTCAACTGTCTTGTAACTGCAACACATGATATCGGCAATTTCCTTATA
Organism: uncultured Aequorivita sp.; assembly: GCA_964431895.1. GTDB lineage: Bacteria > Bacteroidota > Bacteroidia > Flavobacteriales > Flavobacteriaceae > Aequorivita. The sequence goes on along the minus strand of CAYSLM010000025.1, from coordinate 488 downwards.
GGTCATATCGGTACAGGCCAATTTTATGAATTCCAACTCCCGGTCTTTTATTGTGGTCTCCGTATCCTTGTCAAGTGATTCCATTAGAATTTTTGACACGGTATTGGTATAGTAATGGCCAGACTTCATAACTTCGAGCAGGGCCTTTTCCAAAATATCCTTTTTTGTATCCTTCATCAAATAACCCCTGGCACCGGCCTTGAGCATTTTTAAAATGGTGTATTCATCTTCCTCAATGGAGAGAGCCAGTACTTTTACCTGTGGATAATTGGCCTTCAGTAGTGCCGTAGTCTCTATTCCGTTCAGGATGGGCATTTTGATGTCCATCAGTACCAAGTCTGGAATATTTTTTGGATCCTCCTTCAGCCTGTCAAGCAGCTCCTGTCCATTTTTACATAGGTAATGAACTTCAAAATCCTCAAAATCCTGTACTAACTTACCAATGGCTTGGGAGAGCAGGGTATGGTCATCTACTACTACTACCGAAT
>CAYSLM010000024.1:5355-26725 GCA_964431895.1 uncultured Aequorivita sp. | reverse complement strand
CTTGGAGCGGCTACCCAAAACATATATGCCCCCGGGGTGCCCAAAAGCGAAGCCTCGGTGGTAGAAGTGCGGGAATACGGCAACAATGAATTTATAAAGACTTACGGCGGGCCCGAATATCGCATTTCGGCAAGATACCTCTTGGGCGATGATTTTTCGGTCAAGGCGGGCTTCAACCGCACCATCCAATACTTGCACCTGCTTTCTACCAATACCACCCAATCGCCCACTGATATTTGGAAATTATCTGATCTGAACATAGCCCCGCAACGCGCCAACCAGTACAGTTTGGGCTTTTTTAAAAACCTTTCGGGAAAGGATATCGAGTTCAGTTTGGAGGGCTACTACAAAACCATGGACGATCTTTTGGACTATAAAATAGGGGCCCAATTACTGTTGAACGATAACCTGGAGACCGAGCTTTTACAAGGCCGCGGCAAAGCCTATGGGGTTGAGTTTCTGGCACGGAAAAACAGCGGCAGGTTCAATGGGTATATAGGGTATAGTTATTCGCGCTCCATGGTACAGCTAGACAGCCAATTGCTACAGGAAAGGGTAAACAATGGCGAGTTTTTTCCGGCAAATTATGACAAGCCGCATGATTTCTCGGTAGTGGCCAATTATAAACTTACCAAACGCTTTAGTTTTTCGGCAAATTTTACCTATCAAACGGGACGGCCCATTACTTATCCTATTGGTAGATACGTTTTTGCGGGTGAGGAACAGGTGCTGTACAGCGATCGGAACCAATTCCGAATTCCCGACTATTATCGGCTCGACTTGGGCGTAAATATAGAGGGCAACCACAAATTGAAAAAACTGGCGCACAGCTTTATAAATATTTCGGTCTATAATGTATTGGGAAGAAACAATCCGTATTCCGTCTTTTTTGTAAACGAGGAAGGCCAGATCAAGGCCTACCAGACGTCTATCTTTTCGGTACCTGTACCAACCATCACATACAATTTTAAGTTTTAGGGCTTATGGGGAAGAAGAATTTTTTATATGTTTTGTTTATCGGAATGCTGTTGGGCCTTGCCGCCTGTACCGAACCGTACACCATTGAAACCGTGGGCTATGAGCGCATTTTGGTAGTGGAGGGCACCCTTACCGATGAGGTGAAACTGCAACGCGTGAAATTGAGCCGGACTACTCCTTTGGAAGACGTTGATATTGCGATTGAGGAAAATGCCAATGTATTGGTCAGGGGAGACAATGGCTCCGAATTTCAATTTTTTCAGGATGAAACCGGCGATTATGTTTCGGCACAACCGTTTGCTGCCCTTCCCAATGTGCAATACACCCTCCATATCACCACCCGCGATGGAAAGTTGTATAAATCTTCCGCAGTCTCCCTTCCGCCAGCGGTTGAGATAGGCGAACTATACGCAGAGCGTATCGTAAACCCCAATGAAGACAAAGATGGGGTACAGGTGCTAGTAAATACCGAAGACCCAACGGGACAAGCAAAATATTTTAGGTATGAATATGCGGAAACCTATAAAGTAGTGGCGCCATATCCGTCGCCGTATTATGTTGAAATAGTGAATTACAACCCCGGCAACGAGACTTATGATGTGCTGCTAACGCCCAGGACGCCAGAGGAGGTTTGCTATTCCACCGAAACTTCTACCGGGATTGTTCAAACCGCTACTACCGAATTTTCCGAAAATCGGGTGGTTCGCTTCCCCGTAAGGTATCTTTCCAAAGTTGACGCCAGGATACAGACCCGCTACAGTATTTTGGTAAAACAATATGTGCAAAGCCTTGAAGCCTACACTTTCTACAAGACGGTAAAGGAATTGGGCAGCGTGCAGAGCCTGCTCTCCCAGGGCCAGCCCGGCTATGTGATGGGCAATATGGTTGCTGAGGCAGACCCCGAGGAAAAGGTGCTCGGCTTTTTCGAAGCATCGTCCATGGCCTCAAAGCGAATCTATTTCAATTATGAAGATTTCGGCCTGGAAAAACCGCCCTATTTTGTAAACTGCGAGGTGCTCGTACTCGATTATTATGATGCTACCACCCTAGACAACGATCCCAACGAAAGGGAAGCCTTCTTTCAGTTGGTCTCCTATTCTGATTATCAGGTGCTTTCGGCCACAATCTCAAGGGTGTATCGGATAGTGGCGCCCGAATGTGCCGTTTGCACCTATTTTTCATCAAATGTAAAACCTGATTTTTGGGAAGATTGATTATGGCAAGACACATATTATTGATAATGTTGTTTTTAACCGGACTTGGCGGTTGGGCACAGATTCCCCGCGCAAGCGTGACCGAAAATCTGCAGGTATTTCCGCCAGAGCAGGTAAGGCTTTCCGTAAACTCGGAAGTTTTGTTGGCCGGTGAATCGCTACGGTACAAAGCCTATCTGCTCAACAGCTCCCAAGGGAAAAGCCAGTTGAGCAAACGCGTTTATGTTTCCTTGCGAAATGAGGAGGATTCGGTAGTGTTCAGCCATAAATTGAAAGTGGAAAACGCCGGCGCCCAGGGCGGATTCTTTATACCCTCCTCGCTCAAGTCTGGAGTTTACAGGCTTATTGGGTACACCAATTTTTCCCGAAACAATCCCGGAAATAGGGCCTATTTTCAAAAAAATGTACTTGTCTTAAACACTTTTTTGAATCCTGAGGGCTACCCAAAAGCTGTCGATACGTTAAGTGTTGATTTCGTGAAACCGGAAGGTGTTGAATCTTTAAAGAAGAAGAACAATACCGACCCACTGGTGCAAATAAAAACCGATCAGCAAGCGTATGGCCTTCGTGAAAAAGTCAATGTCTCCTTATTGGGAAATGCCGCCGATACCGGGGGAGAATATGTTCTTTCCGTACGAAAAGTAAACCCCTTATCTATTGATTGGAAAGCCAACGGCCGGACGGCTCCAGATACTTCCGATGTATTCTACCTACCCGAAGTGCGGGGCGAAATTATTTCCGGACAGGTACTGCAAAACGGTCGGGCTGTGGAAAATCAAGCCGTCTCGCTCACCATTGCGGGCCACGACTTTATTTTTAAGACCTCAAAAACCAACCCCAACGGTCGGTTCTTTTTTGCCGTTGATGAAGCTTATAGTGCCCAAAACTGTACCGTGCAGATTGTTAAGGACAAAGGATACAAACCCTCCTTCAGTCTGCATATGGACGACAGAAGCCTTCCCCTTGGCAAGCAAGAGAAAACAATCATTAAGCTCGATCCCAAAATGGAAGCCTGGCTTCGGGAGCGCAGCGTTGCCGTACAGATTGAAAATGCCTATTTTGACATAAAGAAGGACAGCCTGTTGCCCCTTCCATCACATTCCTTGTTTTTTGATGGTTTGGGCACCGTGTATAATCTGGACGACTATACCAGGTTCCCCAGTGTAAGGGAAACTTTTGTTGAGGTTATTTCCTCCGCCGCCGTGCGTGGCTCGGGGAGTGATGCCCATTTCCTTGTTTACAATGAATACGATCCCAATCGCTTGGCCAAATTCAATGACCTGCCACCCTTGGTTTTGCTTGATGGCTTCCAGATTCAGGATAGCCGGTTACTGCTCGATTACAATGCCCGTGATATAAAAAGTGTACGCGTAATCTCCACCCCTTATCGTTACGGTCCCAAAATCTATAGCGGAATTATTTCGGTGGAAACGATTAAAGGCGATTTTCAATTGCCCGTCCAAGATTATAGCAAGGTAACAGCTTTGCCACCGCCTGTCACCAATAAGTTGTACTACCGCCCCAATTATGGTAGTGGCACGCAATTAAAAAGAATACCGGATTACAGGGAACAATTATTATGGCAACCCCAAATACAAATGGCAGATGGGAGGTTTGGCACCGCATTCTATACTTCGGATGTGCCGGGCATTTTTGAAATAAGGTTGGAAGGTTTTACTGGTTTTGGCGAATATGTGTTGGCTAAGGAATATTTTGTGGTAGCGGAGAAATGACGGTTAGTGTTAAAAAAATTAACTTTTATGTTAATAAATAATTAAGTTAAATCATATCTTTAGTGCAATTAATTAAAGCCTGCTTGAACTTTTTGTCATGCTCCATTGGAAAGCAACATATATTATCCTTGCCATTGTATTTGGCGTTATAGGTTTCATAGGCCTCGGTGATGGGGGTCTGGAGCCGGCCAAATACATCTGCGGGCTTTTTGTGCTCCTGCTCTTGCTCACCTATTGGGCGGTTGATTTCCCTTGGAAAAAAAGAAGTCGATAAAGGAAGTGTTAAAGTATGGATAGAATGCTAGTCAATGTGAAAATTTTATTATATTAGCGCAACAATCATATCGGGGTGCTTAAGTTTCAAAAACAGCTGAGAACATACCCGCAATACTTCGAAACGGATAATGCCAGCAGAAGGAATTATGATGTGCAAAGGGAACGAAGGTTTTTATTAATCTTGTTCCCTTTGTCTTTTAGGCTTCTTAAAGATGGGAACGAGCATTGATTTTAAAGCTCATCCTTTTCTTCCTTCTGCCCGGCCATCATTAGATAGGCCTTTAAAAACCCATCTATTTCCCCGTCCAATACGCTATCGGTGTTTCCGGTTTCGTGGCCGGTGCGCACATCCTTAACCAATTTATAAGGATGCAACACATAGTTGCGTATTTGCGAGCCCCATTCTATGGCCATTTTGCTGTCCTCAATTTCGGCCCGCTGTGCCATTTGCTTTCGCAACTCAATTTCATACAATTGCGATTTCAGCATTTGCATGGCCTTTTCGCGGTTTTCGAGCTGGCTCCGGGTTTCGCTGTTGTGGATTACAATGCCGGTAGGGTGGTGGGTTAGGATGGCCTTGGTCTCTACCTTGTTTACGTTTTGGCCCCCGGCACCGCTACTACGGGCGAAATCCCACGAAATATCGGCTGGGTTTATTTCTATCTCAATGGTTTCATCAACCAGCGGATATACGTAAACGCTCACAAAACTGGTGTGGCGTTTGGCATTGCTATCAAACGGCGATATACGCACCAAGCGGTGCACCCCGTTCTCACTTTTTAACCAGCCAAAGGCATATTCGCCCTCAATTTCGAGGGTTACTGTCTTGACTCCCGCCACATCGCCCGACTGAAAGTTGAGTTCCTTTACCTTGTAGCCGTGCTTTTCTGCCCACATTAGGTACATGCGCATCAGCATCTGTGCCCAATCGCAGCTTTCGGTGCCACCGGCGCCTGCGGTAATCTGCAGGACGGCGCTCATATCATCGCCTTCCTCGCCCAGCATATTGCGGAATTCAAGGGCCTCTATCGCAGCTTCGGCCTTTTCAAAGGCATTTTCCACATTCTCGGCCTTGCCTTCGCCTTCCTTAAAAAATTCCAGCAATATCTCTGCTTCCTCAGTGAGGGTCTGGGCATCCGTATAATCCGAAACCCACTTTTTTTTGTTCCGCAATTGCTTCATAAAGGCCTCGGCCTCTTGTGGATTGTCCCAAAAGTTGGGGTCAAAGGTCTTTTCTTCGTCATTGGTAATCGCTATATTCTTGCCATCTATGTCAAAGATGGTGCCTCAGGGCAGCTAACCGTGACTTGAGGTCTTTTATTTGGTCTGTTGTAGTCATAAAAAACGAATAGTTTCAGCAAAAATACTATTAACTTCGTGAGCGAAAAGTATTTTTTGGGCTAATTTTATGCTTTTAAAATGAAAGCTCTTTTAAAGAAACCGTTATGAAAAAAATCCTATTTCTTTTGATGTTGACCGCTTCGGCCTTGTCATACGGCCAACATGACGAAGCTTATGTAAACGCCCTGGTGGCACAAAAAATGGCCGAGCTGGAAATGCAGGACAATCCGGCTTATTTCTATAAAAAGGACTATTGTCTGGGCCACATTCAAATGTTTATGCTGCCAAACGGGGAGCGCTGCACCTCAGAATCTACCTATTACGCCGTTTATGTTTTTTGGCAGAAGGAAGACAAACAATGGGGCCTGCAGAAATTTGACAACTGTGGCACTTTCAGACCCTTCACGGTTGATTTTGGGAAGGATATCGAGAAGGCACTAAAAAATCGGGATGCCCTAATAACTGATGAAGTAAAGCCGTATAAAGGCGAACAGATTGACGATAATGCCTTTGGCAATATGAAGGTTCAGGCCTGTAGAAAGGAGTATCAATTTGTTTTTGGCGGAACGTCTTTCGAAAAAAGTTTTAAGGAATTTGACCTTTCAAACGATTCAAAATATAAAAACGTTAACGCCCAATACAACAATAACCTGCCATTGGTAAAACTTGACGCCGCACTTTCGGAAATGATCAAGTCTCTGGAGGAAGGCGGCAAATTTTTTAGGGAAAAATAATGACAACCATAGACTTACGAAGCGATACGGTAACCCGCCCCACCCCAAAAATGATGGAGGCCATTCTCCAGGCCGAGGTTGGTGATGATGTTTACCGCGAGGACCCAACCGCCAACCAACTGGAGGAGAAGCTGGCCGAAATGTTTGGGATGGACCAGGCCTTGTTTTTTCCCTCGGGCAGTATGGCAAACCAGGCAGCCATCAAACTGCACACCCAGCCGGGCGAGCAGCTCATTGCCGATAAATGGGCCCACGTGTACAATTATGAAGGGGGAGGGGTTTCTTTCAACAGCGGGGTGTCCTGCAAACTCATCGACGGCCATCGCGGAATGATAACTGCCGATCAGGTGGAGGTAAATATCAACCCTCCCGATTTTTACCACAGCCCCCTAACCAGCCTAGTATGCCTTGAAAACACAACCAACAAGGGCGGGGGTGCCTGCTATGATTTTGGTGAAATTGAAGAAATACGCAAGGTCTGCGATAGGCACCGCCTTGGCCTACACCTTGATGGGGCGCGCCTGTGGAATGCCCTGGTGGCCAAAAAAGAGGATCCCAAAGATTATGGGCGTATCTTCGACACCATTTCGGTCTGTCTGAGCAAGGGCTTAGGTACGCCTATGGGCAGCGTGCTTTTGGGGAAGTCCAGACTTATGGAAAAGGCTATCCGGGTACGCAAGGTGCTGGGTGGAGGGATGCGCCAAATCGGGTTTATGGCCGCGGCGGGAATCTATGCCATTGACAATAACCTGGAACGTTTGGCCGATGACCACAAAAAGGCTTTGGAAATTTCCGAAGTGCTGCAAAAGCAATCTTATGTGGCATATGTGGAACCTACCGAAACCAATATTGTCATCTTCTATTTGTCAAAATCAATTTCCGAAGAAAAATTTATAGCCACACTACAACAGAAAAATATCAAGATCAGCAGTATGGGCCAGGGAAAACTGCGGATTGTCACCCATCTCGACTATACCGATGCTATGCACCACCGACTGTTGCAAGTACTTGAAGAATTAAAATTTTGATCGCCAATTATGTTTAAAATCACTGCTTCTTATACCGATCTGTATCAACTCACCATGGCCCAGGTATATTTCCACACCAAGCCCGACAGTCGTGCGGTGTTTGACTATTATTTCAGAAACAATCCCTTTAAGGGCGGATTTACCATTTTTGCCGGTTTGGAAAATGTACTGGATATTTTTGAACGGCTCCGCTTTACCGAAAATGATATTGCCTTCTTGGAAGAGCAGGGGTTTGAGAAGGATTTTTTGGGCTATCTGAAAGATTTTTCTTTCGGGGGAAACATTCGCTCTATTCAGGAAGGAGACATTGTTTTTCCCAATTGCCCCATCCTTCAGGTAGAAGGCTCCATCCTGGAAGTCCAGATCGTGGAGACGCTCCTGCTCAATATCCTGAATTTCCAAACGCTGATTGCTACCAAGGCCAACCGGGTACGCCACAGCGCCGGCAACAAAGTCTTGCTCGATATGGGCTTGCGGCGCGCCCACGCAACGGGCGGGTACTATGCCAGCAGGGCGGCGGCCATCGGAGGTTTTGACAGTACCAGCAATGTAAAGGCAGCCGAGGATTTCAACATTCCGGCCACGGGCACCATGGCCCATTCCTTTATTCAAAGCTATGGTGACGAGTTGCAGGCCTTTAGTGATTTTGCCAAATATAGACCTGACAACTGCGTACTTCTGGTAGATACCTATAATACCCTAAAAAGTGGCGTGCCCAACGCCATAAAGATTGCCAAGCAAATGGAGGAACGCGGGCAGCGCTTATTGGGCGTGCGCTTAGACAGTGGAGATCTGGCCTATCTGGCGAAAAAGACCAGAAAAATATTGGATGAAAATGGCCTGCAATACGTTAAGATTGTGGCCTCAAACCAGTTGGATGAATACGTGATAAAAAGCCTTAACGAGCAACAGGCTCCCATAGATATCTTCGGCGTGGGTACCAACTTGGTCACCGGCAAGCCCGATGCAGCGCTGGATGGCGTATATAAACTTTCGGAATACAACGGGGAACCGCGGATTAAGCTTTCTGAAAATATCATCAAGATTTCCCTTCCCTCAAAAAAACAGGTCTATAGAATGTTTGACCAAAACGGTATGTTCTACGGCGCCGATGCCATTGGTTTGGCTTCCGAAGAGAAAATTAACAAGATGTTCCATCCCTTTGATGCCAATAAAAATCTTGACCTTCAAAACTTTGATCACGAACCGCTGTTGCAAAGCGCGATGGTCGATGGAAAGAGAACCTACCAAAAAAGAACCGTGGCGCAGATCGCCAGCTTTTCCCAATCGCGTTTGGCCCTATTGCCCGATGAGTACAAGCGCTTCCAAAACCCGCATATCTATAAAATAGGCCTAAGTAACCAGTTAAAGGCGCAGCGTGACCAATTGATAAAAGAACATAAATTTTAAAAAGATGAAAACCTTGATAATAGTAGATGCCCAAAATGATTTTATGCCCGGCGGCAGCTTGGCCGTGCCCGATGGCCACGCCATTGTTCCCGTGATAAACCGCATGCAGGATAAATTTGAACTTGTGGTGGCCAGTCAGGATTGGCACCCACAGGAGCACATCAGTTTCGCCTCCAACCATCAGGGTAAGGCTGCATTTGATGAGATTGAGGTACAGGGCAGGCCGCAAACGCTTTGGCCAGACCACTGCGTGCAGAATACGGAAGGCGCACAATTCCATCCCGCGCTGGAAACGGCCCGGTGGGAGGCAATTTTCCGAAAAGGAACCGATCCCAAGATTGACAGCTATAGCGCCTTTTATGACAATGGCCATTTAAAGTCAACAGGGCTGGCCGGCTACCTGAAGGAAAAAGGCGCCAGCCAATTGTTCTTTTGCGGTCTGGCTGCAGATATATGCGTCTATTATTCCCTGTACGACGCCTTTAAGGAAGGCTTTGCCTGTTTTTTTGTGGAAGATGCCTCCAAAGCGCTCGATGAGAAAGAGCTTCAAAAATTGAAGGAAGAAATGAGGTATTTGGGGATACAGATTATTTCTTCGGAAGAAATTTGACCACGTATCATAATTTTTCTTCCACTGGGAAAGTAAAACCAAAATTCGAGTGGTAAAAAAGGTAGGAATATCATAAATTTGGGGATAAAGATAAGATTGAGGTCAAGACCTAGTTGAAGATACTGGATGAGGCCGAAAAACTGAATGAGTAGAACTTGTTTTAATATAAAAATAATTAACCATGAGTCGTTTAGCTGCCCTTTTATTCTTTGGAATATTACCCATAATAATTTATTCTTGTCAAAAGGATGACGCCGATCCTTGCGCAGAAATCATATGTCTCAATGGGGGAACGTGTGCAAACGGACAATGTAACTGCCCCGAAGGTTATACGGGCTCAGATTGTAGCCAACAAGTATCGCCCGATAAAATTCGAATAACGAGAATTGAAATTACAAGATTCCCAGCCACGGACAATGGGGCAGGATGGGACCTGACAAGTGGACCTGACATTTATCCTGAAATTTTTAAAGGTAGTTCTTCAATATATCGTTCAACCATTTTCTACCAAAATGCCGATCCCTCAAATGTTTATAGTTTTGACTTAAATCCAGCCGTAGACTTGGACGAACCCAGAGATCAATATATCATTCGTTTATATGATTATGATGATTTTGACGCAGACGATTTCATGGGTGGAATAATTTTCACCCCGTATTCCGCAGACAATGGTTTTCCAACCATTATCGACTTGGATGCAGGAGAAGCCGTAGCTTTTAGGCTTCACGTTAATTATATTTGGTAATAGCGAGAAAAAACATAATACCATTCACCCTTTAGCCAAATATTAAGTTTTTGTGAAACCCGTTGGTAATATTATACTTTTACTACTTTTAAAAAACTAATATTAAACCTTTTTAAAATGTCTGAACAAATTGAATTGATACCCGGAAACTCCCTCATTACCAAAACCCCCGAAGAAGGCCGCCGTCTTGCCGTAAAGATTGCGCGCCTCAATATAAAATTTACCCAGCCCGATGCCGAGGTGAGGGAAAGGCTGCGCCCCATCTATGCTGAAGATGCCGACATGCTTATCTCCATTGGCCAAGTGGTTGCCGCGGAATTTGCTACGATTGCGGCTGCCAACAATTACTGGAAATAAAGTTTGGGAATCGAAAAATTTCAATACCATCTTCTGGTAAACAATCCCAGCAAGGTGCGGGGGCTCAAGGTTACGATAAACCGCACCTTCTCGTCGTAGTGGGGTAGGTTGGGCTCAAAGCCCAGATTGGAATAGATGGGAAAATAAAGCTCAAAATAATCGGCCACCAAGCTTAGGCGAATTCCGCTGTCAAAAACCGCATCGGTGCCGCGGGTGGTGTTGTGGACCAAGCCCACATCGCCGTACGCGTAAATCCATTTCCAGATATTGGTACTGGCGTTTAGGGTGGTGATCCAGCTATTGGCAAAGGCCGGCTCCAGCTGCGATTTGAAACCACCTTCGGCAATGATCAACTGCTGGCTGAAAAGACCGGAACTTTCGCTTCTTCCGTAATAATTATAGTCAAAAAGATAATCGTTGGGCCTATCAAGGGCAAAACTGAAAAAATCCTCGTCTTCGCGCGTATCGTTAAAAAGGAATACCCCTGCAAAAAAACGCAGGTTCAACTGGCGGTTGCTCAAAAAGAGTTTGCGGTATTCCAAATTTACAGATAGCTTACTGAAGCGGGACGAGATTTCATAATCGGCCACTCCTCTAAAATAATTGATCAAATTGGGGTTGGTGTATACATATTGTGCATTGAAAACGCTGTAGTTGGGTTCCTGGTCGGGGTTGTTTGGGTTGTTATCGCGATATACGTTTACATTGCGCAGGTTGATGTACTGCTTTTCATTGTTGCGCAAATCCTTATTGCGAAATGCAAAGGTGATATAGGGAGTAAAACGCTTATAAAACAATCCGCGGTCATAAGAATAATAATTGCCCGAAAATCCATAGCGCATGGCGTACAGATTGCCTTCATCCATGGTCTGCGTATAGCTTATGGAACCACGGCCAATAACCGTTTTTGACCGAAACCCAAATTGGGGCTCCAAGCTAAAGTGCACCGCCTTGGGCAACACCGTTTTGTTGTAAAGCCTGATCCCCGCCGAAACGCCGTCGTACAGATTGTACTCAAAAATGGGCATAAAGAAAAGCTGGGTATAATTGGGATCCTCAACATCCTGAAATAACCTAAACTGTACCGGTTTGTTTAACAAACTATTTATTGACTTATAATTGTTCCGGCGGTTGTATTCGGGAATTTCGCCATTATAATTCAGGGCCAGCCTATTTATATTCTTTGATGGAATAGTGACCCAGAGCAAACTGTCTATGGGCGCCGTCCAGGTTTTATATACCACCTCCTTGTTTTTGTTGAGCCCATAAAGGGAAACCGGAAGTGCAGTATTTCGGTTGTTCTTGATAAGGATTTTTAGGGAATCGGCTTTCTCTTCTACCTTTTTTATCTTAAAATCGATGGTGCTTCGGCTATCCACAAAATCCTCAAAAAACCAATGGATGGGCAGACTGGTTCTTTCCGAAAGGAAATTTTCAAAATCGAGGGTTCTTATCGGCTTCAGTTTAAAGGTTTCATAAAAATCGTGGATGGCCTTGTTCAATACCTCACCGCCCAAATATTCCTTCATATACCTTAAGCCACTGGCGCCATAATAGGCGTTGGCAATGTTGAGGTTGAATTTTAATAAGGAATCTTTTGGCGCACTCAATTTCTGGTGAATGTTGTTGCGGGCCATATTGAGGTACAGTAGCGGATATTGGTCATTAAATTCCAGCTCGGCGGCGTGGGCCCACTTGATGATCCACCAATCACTCAGGTTGCCGAGTATCTTCATCTTGGGGTAATAGGTGTCTACGTACTCCATCATCAAATAGATCTGCAGCGCATCCTGCAGCCAAGAATCGGTGCGGGGGTTTAGGACCAAGGTGTTGTCAATATAGTGGCGGGTAATGGTCTTTACCTGCTGCATGTCATATTCAAAACCATCGGGAAACGGACTGATAAACCGGGGCAACTGGTTGAGGCCGTACACGGGGTTGGTCTTGTAGTCGGCCTCGCTTATTACCATCTTCTCAAAAGGATAGGTGCCGAGACGGGAATGGAGGAAATGGACTATCCTGTCAACCATCAAGGCCTGCACTGGCGGGTTTACCCTGCTGTTCTGCAGGTTGGTCTCTACCTTGAGTTTATCGGTTTCAATGATCTCGAAATTTGAATTTTTCAAAAGATAGAGTACCGCCTGCATCTGGTTATTACCCCGCAGTTCGGAAATCCTTGATTTTCCCTCCAATTTTTCCGAGACCACTTGTAGATTGGTAGTTATCGAATAGGCTTTGGGCACTTCCAAAGTAACCTTGAATGTGGAAGGCTGTAGGTATAGGTCGTCAAGGTTTTTGTTGCTGTATAGCTGCCATTGACCGTTGTACACGGCGGGCGAAATATACCAATACCGCAACCGGTAATCGTTGATCTTGTTGGCGCCAAAGCGTGTAAATCTATCATCGGGCACCTTTACGGCATATTCAAGGTGAAAGGTCTGGCTCTCACCGGGCTTTAAAGGGTTGTGTGGAATTATTTTTAAAATATCGGCCGCCTCCCCCCGTTGCCATTGCAGAGGCTTGTTGGTATCGTCATAGACCTTCTGGATAGTGGTTCGGCCGCGGTCTTCATCCTTTTCAAAGTGAAATGCACTGTCATAATTTTCGGCAAACCGCTTCCCTAGGGGCGTGGTTTTGGACGAAAAACTATTGGCCCAATCGAGGAAGTAAATTTCCGAAAGGGTATCTTCAGAAGTATTTTTATACGTGACCTGCTGTTTGATATAAAGCGTGCGCCTTATCGGGTTTAGCTGGGCATTGATATCCAAGCTGTGCTGGGCCGCTACGGGAAACGCCAGGCAAAGGAAGATGCCGTATAAAATACCTCGGGTTATCAAGAAGATTTAAGAAATTTTAGGGTCGGTGCTCCGGGAAGATTGTTTTTTAAATAATATATACCCTTGGGAAGTTGGCTTACATCAATGGTGATGTATTTTTGGTTTTGGCCCCGGTATTCCATAAGCTGCTGTCCTAGCACGTTGTAAATGCCGAAAGAAATATCTTCGGAAGGAACCGAATTTACCTCGATCCGCAATTCATTTCTTACCAAGGTATGCTGAAGTTCTATGAGAGCCCCGGCCACAACCGAAGCCGTACCCAATACAATTTGCTTATCGGTTTCTAGCTCCATCACTATGGGGAGGTGGTCGCTCATATTGTAAAGGTTTTCGCGCAAGGTCTGGCTGAACTCACCAAAACAGTCTTGGCTGTTTATGCTGTTGTCATAGCAGTTGCCGTTGTTTCCGAAGGCCTTATAACTCCCGGGAACGTATTTTAGTTTGGGGTCGTCCTGCATGTTCTGCGACATCACGATAAAATCGAAACGGTCATCGAGTCCGCCCCCTGCTCCCGCCCCAAAGGGGCCTGAGCTTATTCGGGTACTCTGTGAGTGAATGTCTTGAAATGAATCATTGTTGTGCCAAGAGCCTGGCCGGTCAATGGGGTCTACCATGACGATGGCATTGTTGGGATTGAGCATTTCCTGGTACGCAGGTTCGGAGGAGGTGTAAAGATTGAAATCGCCGGCAAAAAGTACGTAGGCATTGGGATTAAGGCTATGTAGCTTATTGGTAAATTGCTGCACCATCTCCAGTCGTAACTGTTTGTTTGCCGAGCCTTGGCTTGATTTTAAATGCGTGACGAAAACCTCGATAAACAGGGGGTCGCTCTGTTGGTCCTCGGTGTTCAGTTTTAAGGTATAGTGGTTGATATCGCGGATAGGGGTAGGTAGTACTTGGGTAGCTTCCAAACTAAACAGATCTTTCCGGTAAAAAATCAGTTGTTGGTGATCCGGGTCGCCTGACTGGCTGGAAATAAAGGGCGCCATCTGAAAATTATTACCCTCATCGTTCAAGGAGGTATCGAGTATCAACTGGGCTCCGGCTTCGCTCTCCAGTTCGCAGACCATAAATATGTCGGGTTCGTATTCATTGATGATGTCTCTTAAAATTTCAGGACGGTTGGGGGGATAGGCCGAGGGAAATTCCAAGAGGTTATAGACCATGGTCTTTATGGTAGTCTGGGCAGTGGCCCAAACGGAGATCATCAGGAAAATAAGGCAGCATAATTTTCGCAGCATACAATCGGTTTTTTGGGGATTAGAAATTGGGGCTGAGGTTGTATTCGTTATAGAAATCGTTCAGGATGTTTAGCACTTCGTCCTCGGTATCTACCAGATGAACCAGATCAAGATCGTCGGGGCTTACGTTGTTATGGGCTTCCAGAAGGGTGGTTTTTATCCATTCAAAAAGGCCGCCCCAAAATTCGCTTCCCACCAAAATAAGGGGGAACTTATCAATCTTATGGGTCTGGATGAGGGTTAGGGCCTCAAAGAACTCATCAAGTGTGCCAAAGCCACCGGGCATGACCACAAAGCCTTGGGAGTATTTGACAAACATTACCTTCCGCACAAAGAAGTAATCAAAATCAATACTCTTGTCACTGTCAATATAGGGGTTGTCGTGCTGTTCAAAAGGAAGGGTTATATTAAGGCCAACCGAGGTGCCTCCAGCCAGATGCGCGCCCTTGTTACCGGCCTCCATGATGCCCGGACCTCCGCCAGTGATTACGCCATAGCCGTTTTCGGTAATTTTCCGGGCTATGCTCTCGGCAAGTTTATAATACTTGTGGTCGGGTTTGGTTCGGGCAGAACCGAAGATGGATACACAGGGGCCAATGCGGCTCATCTTTTCATATCCGCCTACAAATTCGCCCATTATCTTAAAGATAGCCCAAGAATCATTAGACTTTACGGCACTCCAGTTCCTTGGTATTTGTTCGTCTCTCATTATGTTTTGGTTCAAAATTTAAAACCTGTCCGTTGGGCAGGTTGGTTAAAAATAAATAAACGTCTTGTCTTTTCTATTGATGCCAAACCTTAGAAAGGGTTGTTGGCTAAAGTAATTCTTTTTTAAGGAACCTTGCGGTATGACTGCTTTGGTTTTGTACAATCTCCTCCGGGGTTCCCTGGGCCACTACCTTGCCGCCCTTCTTTCCACCCTCAGGACCTATGTCTATAATGTAGTCAACGGTTTTAATGACCTCCAGATTGTGTTCAATGATAAGGACGGTATTGCCCTTGTCAACCAACTTGTTGAGCACCAGCATCAAAACCCGTATATCCTCAAAATGGAGACCTGTGGTGGGCTCATCGAGAATGTAAAAGGTATTGCCCGTATCACGTTTGGAGAGTTCGGTGGCCAGTTTAATGCGCTGGGCCTCACCGCCAGAAAGGGTAGTGGACTGCTGCCCCAAGGTAATGTACCCCAAACCTACGTCCTTGATAGTCTTTATCTTTCGGTAAATTTTTGGAATGTTCTCAAAAAATTCGGCTGCCTCATTGATGGTCATTTCCAGAACGTCGTAAATAGATTTGCCTTTGTATCTTATTTCCAAGGTCTCCCGGTTGAAGCGCTTGCCCTGGCAAACCTCACATTCCACGTACACATCAGGAAGGAAATTCATCTCTATTACCCGCAGACCTGCGCCCTTACAGGTCTCGCATCGTCCGCCGGAAACGTTGAAACTAAAGCGCCCCGGTTTGTAGCCCCGGATCATGGCTTCGGGCGTTTTTGCAAACAGACTGCGTATTTCAGAAAAAACCCCGGTATAGGTGGCAGGGTTGCTGCGCGGGGTTCGGCCAATGGGCGATTGGTTTATATCAATCACCTTGTCAATGTTTTCAAGGCCTTTGATCTTCTTATATGGTAGCGGTTTTTTTACGCCATTGAAAAAATGGGCATTGAGGATGGGGTAGAGGGTCTCGTTGATGAGCGAGCTCTTTCCGCTTCCGGAAACTCCCGTCACACCAATCATCTTTCCCAAGGGAAAATCAACGGTAACGTTTTTTAAATTATGGCCCGTTGCGCCTTTAAGCGTGAGTACCTTCCCATTGCCCTTACGGCGCTTTTTGGGCACTTCCACTTCCTTGCTTCCGTTTAGGTAGGCAGCAGTCAGGGTGTTGTGGGCCTCGATCTGGGCCGGGGTGCCGGCCGATACTATCTCGCCCCCATGGCGGCCCGCTGCAGGCCCTATGTCAATTACATAATCGGCGCTTTCAATCATATCCTTGTCGTGCTCAACCACAATTACCGAATTACCAATATCGCGCAACTGTTTTAGCGAATTGATAAGGCGCTCGTTGTCCCGTTGGTGTAGACCAATACTGGGCTCATCCAGTATATAGAGCACTCCTACCAATTGAGAGCCTATTTGGGTGGCCAACCTAATGCGCTGTGCCTCGCCCCCAGAAAGAGACTTGCTGCTGCGGTCAAGCGAGAGGTAGTTTAGGCCCACGTCCAGCAAAAATTGGAGCCGGGTGCGCACCTCCTTAATGATCTCTGAAGCGATGGCCACTTGGGTTTGGCTCAGGTTCTTTTCAAGTTTGGCAAACCAGGAGGCCAGTTCCACTATGTCCATCTGGGCTAGTTCCGTAATGTTTTTGCCGTTTACCTTGAAATAAAGTGACTCCTTCCGCAGGCGGGTGCCATCACACTCGGGGCAGGGTATCTTGTCCATATATTCCTTGGCCCAGCGTTTTAGGGAAGTGGTCTCATTGGCATCAAAAGTATTTTGGATAAAGGTGGCCACGCCTTCAAAATCTATCTTATAGCTCCTGGTGATACCGAGCGATTTTGACGACACGTCAAACTTTTCATTTCCTCCGAAAAAAATAATGTCCTTGGCCTTTTGGGGAATGCTTTCAAAAGGATCGGTCAGCTTAAAGTCAAAGCGCTCGGCAATCAATTCCAATTGCTTAAATACCCAATTCTTTTTTTGTGTGCCGTGGGGCGCCAATGCTCCGTGCTTGATGCTCAACCTGGGATCTGGCACCAACTTGTCCAGATTTACCTCATACAGCTTCCCCAGGCCTTTGCACTTGGGGCACATTCCCTTGGGCGAGTTGAAGGAAAAGTTGTTTGGTTCGGGGTTTGGGTATGATATGCCCGAGCTAGGGCACATCAGGGAACGGCTAAAATAGCGTACGGCATCGGTGTCATTGTCCAATACCATAAGCACATCATCGCCGTGGTACATAGCGGTATTGATGCTTTCTGAAAGGCGTTTTTGGGTATTGGCTTCGGCCGAAATCTTTAGGCGGTCAATCACGATTTCAATATCGTGGGTCTTGTACCTATCTACTTTCATTCCTTTTACAATATCCCGCACTTCGCCATCAACCCGCACCTTGACGAAGCCCTGTTTGGCAATCTGTTCAAAAAGGTCACGGTAATGGCCTTTGCGCGAACGCACAACCGGGGCCAGGATACTTATCTTTTTATCGGCAAACTCGGCGGTGATGAGCTCCCTGATCTGTTCATCGCTGTAGCTCACCATTTTTTCGCCCGTATTATAACTGTAGGCGTCACTGGCCCGGGCGTAAAGCAGCCGTAAAAAATCGTAAACCTCGGTAATGGTGCCAACGGTGGAGCGTGGGCTCTTGCTGGTGGTTTTCTGCTCTATGGCTATCACTGGCGAAAGGCCTTCTATTTTATCAACATCGGGCCGTTCCAGACTGCCCAAAAACTGGCGGGCATAGGCCGAAAAGGTCTCAATATAACGCCGCTGTCCCTCGGCATAAATGGTGTCAAACGCCAAGGAGGATTTTCCGCTGCCGGAAAGCCCTGTTATTACTACCAATTTTTCCCTGGGAATGCGAACATCGATGTTCTTTAGGTTATGGACGCGCGCGCCCAAAACTTCAATAAAATCCTCATTTTTTGACATAGCGTGCAAAGGTACTCAATTGAACTTGAAATTCAGACGCCAAGGTCTTGCCGAGGTGTTAATTTTGTGGAATTTTTTACCCAATAATCGATCAGCTCCGTACTTCTGCCGAAAGAAAAACGTGGAAGGTTATGGCGATATAAAAAATAGTGCTTATCACTACCGAATAACCTACGATCACCGCCAGCACCGATAAGCTGAGCATAAGATAGGTAAGGGGCAGCAAGACCCCAAAAACGATAAGCAAAAGAAAAACCGAATACAAAAACCTATACAGTCGGGGCGATTTGCCGGCCAACTTTCCCTGGTAAAGGTATAAGCGCGGAATCACTTCTTTGGCCAAATATTCCCACAACCTTCCGAAAAAGACCTCGTTGAATGACGAGTCCTCAAAAGCATCATGGTCTATGGTATTGGCCAGGGTGAGAATTTTTTCCCTATGGCGCTCATAAACGGCGTCTAGATTGAGCGATTCCTTGTAGTTGCCATATTTGTAGCCAAAGGCATACCAGAGTCCCGACCCACATTTGTGTTCGGCCCATTTTTCCACTATACGCTTGTCGTACGAAATAGGGTAGGCGATAGTCTCGGGAATCCGCTTTTCCTTGGGGTGGGTCATCAACAGCGATTTCAGCTCCAAGTAGATATTTTCGGTCTGGCCAAAATGATGGGTTTCCTGCATAAA
The DNA here is from genome assembly GCA_964431895.1 of uncultured Aequorivita sp. Lineage (GTDB taxonomy): Bacteria > Bacteroidota > Bacteroidia > Flavobacteriales > Flavobacteriaceae > Aequorivita. Next base: position 7,889 of record CAYSLM010000024.1, on the reverse strand, counting down.
TTCAATAGCCAGTTTTGATTTGCACCGGTGAAATTCCTTGACGTCAAAGTAGCTCAGGGTGGCGTATTCCTTTTCCATATATTCCCGCAGGCCCGGCAGCCAGATATTGGAGCGGAAAAGAATTTCGGCAACGTTTCTGAAATGGTGCATCTGTTGGGTGATATGGCTTATTTTTTCCAGGATCTCCAGGCGGTTTGTCTTTTCGGTCAGGGCCGAAGTTGCCAGATACACCATCAAGATTGCCGAGACAAAACCACTGATGCCAATAAATATGGTGGTGAGCTTCTTCAGATTTTCCTCGAACCCAAGTACGTGCTCCTGCCTATCAACCAGCAATATGATCAAGCCCGAACATATTGCTACACAGATGGCCAAGGCCGCTACGGCATATAAATCTCTATAAAAAGACTTACGGTTCATAAACTGAAATAAATATTAGAATCCATACAAAAGATTGGGAAAAAGATCTTTGGGGAAGAAGTCACTGGGCCATTCGTCTTATTCAACCGGCCTATCGGGGAAATACCAACTTTCAAACGATAGGTCCAATTTGACCCGGAAATCAAGAAATCCTTTGCCATAGATAACAAATCTAATTTTTTTTGTCCGCCTATCCGGAAGGATTCGACATAATGCAAAAGATTTCGTCCAACTGGGAGATTAAGAAGCTTTTACGGAAAAAATCAGTAGCCTATTGCGGTATCATCACCCCGGCTATCGGCACCGCCCTGCAAGCTTCCGTCTTCCAGAATGAGGATGGCATCAACCTTCCCAATAATAGGATCGGCTTCCTTGTTTTGGGGGTAACCCTTATTCTTGAGCGCTTCTATTAAGGCAGGGGGAAACCTATTGGCTTCATACCGTATGGCATCGGGCAGCCACTGGTGGTGAAACCGGGCAGCATCTACGGCCTGTTGCATGTCCATGTCAAATTCAGATACATTGAGGATGGTCTGTGCCACGGTACTTATAATGGTGGCCCCACCCGGGGTGCCCACCACCATCCATAATGCCCGGTCCCGTTCCACTATGGTGGGAGTCATGGAGCTCAGCATACGCTTTTGCGGGGCAATAGCGTTGGCCTGGCCGCCTATCAGCCCGTACACATTGGGAACGCCGGGTTTTGCACTGAAATCGTCCATTTCGTTGTTCAGAAAAAAGCCCAGCTCCTCGCTATACAGTTTTGATCCATAGCCCGAGTTAAGGGTAGTAGTTGCCGAAACGGCATTGCCATAGGCATCGACGATAGAGTAGTGGGTGGTTTCCGAACTTTCGTAGCCCACAAAGTTGCCTGGTCCTATTTCACTGGATGGGGTGGCGGCATCAAAGGAAAAACCTTCCATCCGCTGCGAAAGATAGGCATCGGCGAGGAGGGAGTCGGTAGGGATCTCCACGAAATCGGGATCGCCAAGATAGTAGCTTCGGTCTGCATAGGCACGCCTTTCGGCCTCGGCCAATACCTGGATATATTTTTCGGAATTATGGCCGAATTCCTTCAGCCGAAAGGGTGCCACCATTTTCAAAATCTGCCCCAAACAAATCCCTCCACTGGAGGGTGGGCCCATGGAGATTACCTTTAAGTCTTTATACTCAAAAACAATAGGTTCCCGCCATTTGGCTTCATAGGCTTCCAAATCATCCTTGGTAATTATTCCGCCTTCTTTATTTATTAGAGCAATGAGCAATTCCGCAGTCTTTCCGCCGTAAAACCCCATCGGCCCATTTTCCGAAATGCGCTCGAGGGTCTGGGCAAGGGCAACATTCTTGATGGTATCGCCAGCCTTATAATTTTTTGAATAAAGAATAGGTCGGCCGTTTATCTGCTCAAATTGGGTTTTCTCCAACCGCAGCCGTTCGGCCTGTTGTGCGGTAACCACATAGCCGTTTTTGGCAAGGTTTATTACAGGCTCTAAAATGATCTCCATGGGCAGGGTGCCAAACTTTCGGTGTACGGCAAAAATGCCCGCTACGGTGCCCGGTACGCCCGCGGCCGTGGCGCCCAGCCTACTTTTATCTGGGAGCACATTTCCCTGAGGGTCGAGAAACATATTTTTTGAGGCTGCCATCGGGGCCTTTTCGCGATAGTCCAAACTTCCTATTTCGCCATATTGGCTTCGATAGACCATAAACCCGCCACCTCCCAGATTGCCGGCATAGGGATAGCACACCGCCAGCGCCATTTCGGTAGCGATCATGGCATCAAAGGCATTGCCGCCCATTTGGAGGATGGCCACGCCTATTTTAGACGCTTCCTCCCGGGCCGAGACTACCATGGCGCTATCGGCTACCACGGCCATCTTGGTTTGCGGGGGCGCTGCCTCGGCCACTGGCATTTGGGATGGCTGCTCCCTACAGCTCCAACACACCAAAATAGTTAGGAGGATATATGAAAACTTCATAGCTCTTTTCGTTTTTCTTCGGAAAATATGATCAATTCATCAAAGAAGGAAGTGAACTCGGCCTCAAAATCATGGTAATAAGCTTTTAATTCGGTCACGGCCTGGTCCATTTTTGACACGCCTTTTGTGCGTACG
>CAYSLM010000024.1:0-5345 GCA_964431895.1 uncultured Aequorivita sp. | reverse complement strand
CGTACGTTCATTTGGGCCAAAATCTTGCTTATTCCTTCCACCGTGGCATAGCTTAGCAACCAGTTGTCTGCAATCATATAAGGCATCATTCTTTGGATACGGGCCGGAAGCTGGGTAAAGTTTTTGCGCAACAACTTATAGAAATCCTGTACAAAGCTAGCCAACGGCTGTGCAGAATATTGCTCCCAGTTTTTGGCCAAAAAATGGTCGTACAGTATATCTACGATCACCCCGCTATAATGCCCGTAGTTTTGATGTAGTCTGGCGGTACTTTGGTGCACCGTGGGGTGGGCATCGGTAAACGAGTCTATGGCCCGGTGGAGCAATATGCCCTTGGCAATGTCTGGCGGGTACTTTAAATAGCGCTTTCCCTTGATGCCATCGGCTATGAAATTGCCAATGATGACGCCTTCACGATCTCCGGAAAGATATATGTGGGCCAAAAAATTCATTCAATAAATATATGTATTTTTGGCCTGTAAAAACTGAAATTTGAACAGATTACCCAATTTGGACCCTTTGCGGTTTTTTCTGGCTTCCACAGTGTTGCTCTACCACCTTCCACAACTTTCTGCCAATCAGGGACTGCCGTATTTTGACGGGCTTCCTATCTACCATCGTGGCTTGGAGGCGGTATACATGTTTTTTGTGCTCAGTGGGTTTTTGATCATTCGGCTTATTTACCGGGCCAAGTTGCGGGACGTGTTTTCAATAAGGGATTTTTACATCAGGCGTATTCTGCGCATTTTTCCGCTTTATTATCTGGTCTTGGGCTTCGGGTTGTTTTTCTATAACGTAATTCTGCCTTATCTGCATATTCCCTTCCCCATAAATTATACTTGGAAGGAAGCTTTTTTCTACAATGTATTTTTTCTCCCCAACGTTTTTGCCAAGCTCTACGAACCGGGCGGAATACTCGAGATACTGTGGTCTATTGGCATTGAGGAGCAGTTTTATTTGATGATTGCGCCCCTGCTGTTTTTTATCAATGTAAAATGGGTGCTACGGGTGCTCACGGTTTTGTTAATCGCTTACTTTACAATTTATTGGGCCGATGTTTTTGGTTCTCTGCAACAGTTTACCTTTGTTTTTTTCTATCTTTTTTCCGGCGGGGTCATCGCCATTTTGGAGGAAAGAAAGAAGCTGGAATTTTTAAAAACCTCAGCCTGGGTTCCGCTTGTGGTATGCACCGCCACCGTTCTATTTTTTATTACCGATTGGTTTATGGTGAACCCATTGTGGCTTCGGTCGCTGGGAACCTGCGTGCTGTTTGCGCTGTTTATCCATTCCCTGGCCTTCAACAACAGGGGCGTGGAGATACGCAGTAGGACCCTCCATCATTTTGGCAGTATTTCCTATGGCATTTATATGTTTCACGCCATAGTTTTGAACGCGGTAGTGTTTTTGTTTTTAAAACTGGAGCCAGCCTATATTCCCAATGCGGTCCTTACCATCGTTTTGATTCATCTGCTTACCTTTGCGGGAACGCTTTTGGTGGCGCATCTGTCCTATACCTATTTTGAGCTTTATTTTCTTAAATTGAAAAACAGGTTCAGGAAGTGACATCTTAAATTCCAAAAACAAATAACAAACCCCAAACCTGTGCAACAGGCAAACCATAAACAACAAACAATAAACAATAATAATGACACTCATAAAATCAATATCCGGCATTCGTGGAACCATCGGCGGCAAGCCAGGCCAAAATCTTACGCCTATCGATGCCGTGAAATATGCGGCCGCCTACGGCAGTTGGGTAAAACAACAGCGCAACAAGGATAATTATAAAGTAGTTGTAGGGCGCGATGCGCGTATTTCTGGCGAGATGATACAGCAATTGGTGATGAATACGCTGGTTGGAATGGGCATTACGGTTATAGACCTTAACCTTTCTACCACACCCACCGTTGAAATGGCGGTTGCCATGGAGCATGCCGATGGTGGCATTATCCTCACCGCCAGCCACAATCCCAAACAGTGGAATGCCCTAAAATTGCTGAACAACAAGGGTGAATTCCTCAACGCCGAGGCCGGCCAGCAAATCCTCGATATTGCCGAAAACGCCGAAATGGCCTTTGCCGAAGTAGATGCCCTGGGGCAAATACATAAACACGATGCCTATATTGACCTACATATAGATGAGATCCTGGCCCTGCCGCTGGTAAATGTAAATGCCATCAAACGCAGAAATTTTAAAGTGGTGGTAGATGCCGTTAACTCTACCGGGGGTATAGCCGTCCCCCTACTGTTGGAGGCGTTGGGCGTAGAGCCCGTAAAATTGCACTGTACGCCCAATGGGCATTTCCCGCATAATCCCGAGCCATTAAAGGAACACTTGGGCGACTTGATGGCAAGTGTTGTGGAAAACCACGCCGACTTTGGTATAGTGGTAGATCCCGATGTGGATCGTCTAGCCTTTGTTGATGAAAAGGGCGGCATGTTTGGCGAGGAATACACCCTAGTGGCCGTGGCCGATTATGTGCTTCAAAATACACCGGGAAATACCGTCTCCAATATGTCATCGTCCCGCGCCCTGCGCGATGTAACCCAAAAACACGGCGGTACCTATACAGCCAGTGCGGTGGGGGAAGTGAACGTAGTGGAAAAGATGAAGGAAACCCAGGCCGTGATAGGCGGCGAGGGCAATGGCGGTATCATTTATCCAGAACTGCATTATGGACGTGATAGTCTGGTGGGAATAGCGCTCTTTCTAAGCTTTTTGGCCGAAGAAAAAATCGCGGTGAGTGAACTTCGGAAAAGGTATACGGCCTATTTTATGAGCAAAAAGAAGATTGAGCTTACCCCACAATTAGACGTTGATGCTATTTTGAAAGCTATGGAAAACAAATATGCTTCGGAGGAAATAAACACCCTTGATGGCGTAAAAATTGACTTTCCCGAAAACTGGGTACACCTTCGGAAATCGAACACCGAGCCTATAATCAGGATCTATGCCGAAGCCAAAAGCCAAGAGGAGGCCAATGCCTTGGCAGATAGGTTTATCGCGGAAATCCAGGCCGTTGCAAAAGGCTGATCAATCGGTATTTCTCAGTTTCCATCGGTTGTGTGACCATAGGTAGTATTGGGGCCTTTTCCTGATCTCGGCCTCGAGGACATCGAAAAATTTTCGGGTTATCTGGAAATCGGGTATTTCCTTGGGCCGGTCTGCCAGGGGAATAAAGGTAGCCTGATAATACCCACGCGAGACCTTTTCTACCTTGAGAAATAAAACCGCAAAATCGAGTTTTTTGGCAAGCTCCTCGGTTCCGGTAAATACAGGAACATCAATGCCCATAAAGGTATCGCGATGTTTGTACCCGCCCATTTTTGGGGTTTGGTCAGAAAGGATATAGGTAAGGGTTTTGATGCCCTTTTTCCATTGGCGGTAAAGAACAGCCACGATCTTTCGGTTGCTAACAATATTGCCCCCAAAGTGCTCTCGTGTTTTTTTTACCAAGGCATCAAATTGTTTGTTGCCCAAAGGTTTATACACGGCAAATGCCTGGTGACGCATAAGCCGGTTCAGAATGCCACTCCATTCCCAATTGCCGTAATGGCCGGCCATTAACAGTATGCTTCGGTCCTGTACGTAGTAGGTATCCAGCAGTTCCAGATTGGTTACCTTAAAGCGTTTTTTGATTTCCCTTTCCGAAATAGTGAATGATTTGATGGTCTCAAAGATCATATCGCAAAAATGCCTGTAGAATTTCCGGGCAATCTGCTGTCGATCCTTCTCGCTTTTGTCGGGAAATACTAGAGCCAGGTTGGCCTTTACCATCTTCTTTCGGTACCCTATCACATAATACACCAGATAATAAAGAGCAGTGGATTTCAGGTACAAAATTGGCATCGGCAAAACGGAAAGTAGCCAGAGAATTGGATATGCCAGTATATAAACCAATCTTTGCATAGAAATAGATTGGGCAAAACTAATTAATTTTATGCCATAATTGTGAATCAGCGGGGCCACATTATTTCTTTTTATGCAATCCCGGTTTGTCCCGCAATTGTTAATCAGTAATTTTGGAAAACCATACCAGCAACCCAAACAAGATTTTCTGCCAATGCAACATCTTCATATAGCCACCATTGTGATAATTGCCGCCAATGTCATTATTTCCATGAAAGGGTTTAACGACCTGGCTTTTTTTGAGAAATATAAATTCAATATTGCCGGCATCCGCAGGGGCGAGCAGATCCGTATGTTCAGTTCGGCCTTTCTCCATGCCGATTTTTCGCACCTGCTGTTCAATATGCTCACCCTTTATTTCTTTGCGCCCTTGGTCATTCTGCATTTGGGGGTCACCTATTTTGTGTTGGTATATGTGGCCAGTTTAGTGATTGGTAACCTGCTCTCCTTTTATTTCCATAAAGACGAGTACCATTATAGCGCCATTGGGGCCAGCGGTGCGGTCATGGGCGTTTTGTATTCGGCCATTTTGCTGGATCCCGAAATGTCGCTTTTTCTGTTTTTTATTCCCATCCCTATTCCGGCTTGGCTTTTTGGAGTGGCATATTTGTTGTATTCCATCTACGGAATGAAAAGCAGATTGGGAAATATAGGCCACGATGCCCACATAGGCGGGGCCGTAGGAGGGTACGTGCTTACCCTACTGTTTGCCCCCTATCTTTTTAGCACCAGCCTGTGGATTGTCGTCCTGCTGGCGGTGCCCCTTGTGCTGCTTTTCGTTTTGCACAAACTTGGAAAAATTTAAACTTTTACATTATGAAAATGCTCAGAACACTTTTGGTACTTACCATAGCCACTACTGCCACCATGGCGCAAAACCCAGTGCCCCAGCCCACCGTTTCGGTTACCGGCGAGGGTATAGTAAGGGTAGTGCCCGATGAGGTGACCATCAATATTCGGGTGGAAAATACCGGCGAAAACACCACCGCCCTCAAAAAACAGAATGACCGGACGGTACAGGAGGTCATCAAATTCCTAAAAAGTATGGATATAGCCGAAAAAGACATCCGCACCCAATATATGAACCTGAGCAAAAATTATGACTACAACAGTAAAACCTACACTTTTGCGGCCAACCAGTCGCTATCGGTCAAACTGCGCGATCTAAAGAAGTATGAAGCTGTTATGGACGGCCTGCTCGATACCGGTATTAACCGCATAGATGGCATAAACTTTTCTTCCTCTAAAAAGGATCAATTGGAAACCGAAGCCCGTAAAAAAGCAGTTGAGGACGCCCAAAAAAAGGCGAGGGAATACGCTTCGGTGCTCAACCAAAGGGTGGGCAAGGCTATCAGCATTAGCGAACTTGGCAACGGCGGCCAGCCCCGGCCCATGATGTACAAATCGGCCATGATGGCCGAGGATAGCAGCAGCG
>CAYSLM010000023.1:0-26827 GCA_964431895.1 uncultured Aequorivita sp. | reverse complement strand
TTGTCAAAATTTAATGGAGAAAAGACTTGTTTTTTACCTCAGTTCTTTGTTAAATTAAATGCCCTCCCCGAATCCCTTTTCAAAATAGGGCTGCGAGCGGGGGGTCAAATCTGAAAATTGAAATTCTCCATGACAAGATTGAGCGTAAACATAAATAAAATAGCCACCCTACGCAACGCCCGGGGAGGCAATGTACCAGACCTACTGCAAGTGGCCCGTGATGTACAGCGGTTTGGCGCCCAGGGCATCACTATTCATCCACGGCCCGATGAGCGGCACATCCGATATCAGGATGCCTATGACCTAAAGCAAATTGTGACTACAGAATATAATATTGAGGGAAACCCCATGGATAATTTTATGGAAATGGTCCTCGAGATAAAGCCCACCCAGGTCACGCTGGTGCCCGATGCCGTTGATGCCATAACTTCCAACGCAGGCTGGGATACGGTGGCGCACCAAGGTTACCTTAGGGAAATCATCTCCGAATTTAAGCGGCAGGGTATCCGCACTTCCATCTTCATTGATCCCGAACCCCGAATGATAGAGGGGGCCGCCCAAACCGGAACTGACCGTATTGAGCTCTATACCGAAGAATTTGCCAAACAATATGCCTTGGGCAATACCAAGGCCGTAAAACCGTATGGCGAATGTGCGGTACTGGCCAACAGGTTGGGTATGGGCATAAACGCCGGCCATGACCTTTCCCTCCAGAACATATCTTTTTTTAAGGAAAATGTTCCCCATCTATTGGAGGTGAGCATTGGCCATGCATTAATAAGCGAGGCCTTGTATGATGGGCTGGAAAAAGTGATCAAGAGCTACTTAAACAAATTGAAATAATGGAATTACACTCGCAAATTTTGGGCAAGGGCCGTCCCTTTATCATTCTGCATGGTTTTCTGGGAATGGGCGACAACTGGAAAAGCTTGGGCAATCGTTGGGCCGAGGAAGGTTATGAAGTGCACCTGCTCGACCAGCGCAACCACGGCCGAAGCTTTCATAGTGAGGCCTTTTCATATAAAGTTTTGGCCCAAGATGTTTTGGAATACTGTCAGGTGCGTGGGCTGGAAGAAATTGTTCTCTTGGGTCATTCCATGGGGGGCAAGGTTGCCATGGAGTTTGCCGTTGCCCATCCCGACAGGGTATCAAAATTGATTGTGGCCGATATTGGCCCCAAAGCCTACCCACCGCACCACCAGGATATCTTAAAAGCCCTTTCCGAACTCGATTTTTCCCAGATTGCCTCCCGGGGGCAGGCCGAGGAGGTTCTTTCGCAGTATATTGCCGATGAGGGAACGCGGCTGTTTCTTCTTAAAAATCTATATAGAAAAAAGAAAGACCAGTTTGCCCTGCGCATCAACCTTCCCGTGCTTTCAGATAACATTGGGGAAATAGGTAAGGCACTTCCTGAAGGATCGGTCTTTAACGGTGAAACGCTCTTTTTGGCTGGGGAGAAAAGTGATTATATTGAGGAAACAGACAGTGTTTTGATAAAGAAACATTTTCCCCGGGCCGAAATCTCAACTATTCCCAACGCCGGGCATTGGCTACATGCCGAGAATCCGGAGGTTTTTTTTGAGCGCTGCGAAGAATTTCTGAAGAATTAGGGCATCATATGAAAAGTTGACACCCGTATAATCAACTTTCTAAAAAACCCCAAAAAAGACTAAAATGTTGTGAATTTTTTATAATATTGTACAATAGGTTTCTTATGCGTGCATAGGAAATAGCCTAGAATCTGAAAATCTATAAATTCTTAGAAAATTAACCCAAGAAAATAACCATTATGAAGAAAGTTTTATTCCTCGCCGCCTTTGTGTTGACAGCGGCGGTTACTTATGCGGGCGGTTACCGTGTAAGCTTGCAGGGCAACAAGGCCCTGGCCATGGGCCACACGGGCGTGGCCGTGATCAACAGCAGTGAGCTCGTGTTTTTTAACCCTTCCGGATTAGTGTATCTGGAAGATAAATTTAACGTTTCGGTAGGAATGCACGGAGTGTTTTCGAACATCGCCTATCAGGATGCCGAGACCGGCGCCAATGCCCGTACCGATAGCCCAATGGGTACACCGCTGTATCTATATGCCTCTTACAAAGCCACAGACTGGTTGGCATTTGGGTTGGGAGTATATACGCCCTACGGCAGTGAGGTAAAATATGATGATGACTGGGCCGGCTCGCATTTGGTAAACAATATTGATTTGAAGGCCATTTTTATTCAGGCTACGGCTTCGGTAAAAGTGAACGATAAGCTCAGCTTTGGAGGAGGGCCCATTTACGTAACGGGATCTGTAAATTTCAACAGAAACCTTAACAGAACCCTAACCGATTTGGACGGAAACCGTGCCAATGTCACCATTGATGCTTCGGGCGTAACCAACTGGGGCTGGGTGGCCAGTGCCATGTTCAATCCTACCGAGAATCTACACATAGGCGCAACCTATCGCTCTGAGATCATCCTGGAGGCCGAAGATGGCGATGCTACTTTTGAAAATATTCCCAAATCGCCACTTACTCCCTTCAAAAACACTTCCATCGATGCCAGCCTACCCATGCCCGCCGAAATGACCGTGGGAATGTCGTATGATTTTTATGACAAATGGACCTTTGCATTTGATTTCAACAGAACTTATTGGAGTGTTTACAAATCGCTGGATATCGATTTTGCCGGTCCCGATATTCCCGATTCCAAAAACGCGCGCAATTATAAGAACTCATCCATTTACCGCTTCGGGCTACAATATGACGCCACCAAAATGTTTACCCTGCGAGCTGGATATTATTTTGATGAATCTCCAGTGCGCGAGGGCTACTTTGCCCCCGAGACGCCTCGGAATGACAGCAGCAATTTTACCGCTGGGCTTACCGTAAACATTGGCGAGCATCTACAGATTGATGCCTCTTTCCTCTACTCACACTTCAAGGAAGTAGATGCCTCGTATGATTATTATTTCGAAAATGGCATTGCCGTTCCCTTCAAGGGTACCTATAAAACCAACGCCTTTGTTCCTGGCTTGGGGCTTACTTACAAACTTTAATCGAAAAAAAAATTAGAGATGAAAAACATATTTAAATATACATTCGCCCTTCTGGCCATAGGCTTTGTGAGCTGCGAACCTGAATTTGACAGTCCGGTAACCGACGAGGGCTTTTACACTAGTGGCTCGGCCGATTTTTCAAAATTTGTGGCTGTGGGCAACTCCCTTACCGCCGGTTATGCCGATGGTGCCCTTTATATTACGGGGCAGGAAAACAGTTATCCCAATATCCTTGCTGAGCAGTTTGCCTTTGTTGGCGGCGGGGCTTTTACCCAGCCGTTGGTCAATGACAACTTTGGTGGCCTTTTGCTGAACGGAAACCAAATTGCGGAGACCAGATTTGTTTTGGCCGTAGGCCCAGACGGTAACCCCGGACCGGTCCGATTGGACGCCAGCCCAACTACCGATGTGGCCAACCGTCTTTCCGGATCATTTAACAATATGGGCGTGCCCGGTGCCAAAAGCTTCCACTTGTTGGCCCCTGGGTACGGCAATGTGGCAGGAGTTGCTACCGGTGCTGCAAACCCTTATTTTGCCCGATTTGCCAGTAGCGACAACGCAACGGTGATAGGAGATGCCGTGGGCCAAAACCCAACCTTCTTCAGCCTTTGGATTGGGAACAATGATATCCTGAGTTTTGCCACCTCTGGTGGTTTGGGCGTTGACCAGACCGGAAATCTTGATCCGTCAACCTATGGTCCCAATGACATTACAGATCCCAACGTTTTTGCCTCGGTTTATAGCCAAATGGTAGATGCCCTTACGGCCAATGGAGCCAAAGGAATGCTTGTAAACATTCCCGCAATTACCTCTATTCCTTATTTTACTACGGTGCCTTTTGCGCCACTTAGCCCGGCAAACCCAGATTTTGGGCCACAGATTCCGGCTTTGAATGCCCAATATGCACAGCTCAATCAGGCCTTTGCCTATTTGGGAGTGCCAGAGCGTTCTATTCAATTCTCCCAGTCTGGGCCTAGTGCCGTTGTTATCCAAGACGAATCTTTGACGGATATTTCAGAACAGCTGACCCAAGTTTTGATCGCCGGTGGGCTTGATGTGCCCACGGCCACTATTTTCGGTATGCAATATGGGCAGGCCAGACAAGCTACGGCCAGTGATTTGTTGGTGCTTCCCAGTTCTTCCATTATTGGCAAGGTGAATACCGATAGAATGGCAGCCTTGATGGCCATGGGCGTACCACAAGAACAGGCGGGCCAGCTTTCGGTTAACGGGGTTACCTATCCCCTACAGGACCAATGGGTGCTCATTGATGCCGAACAGCAAGCTATTAAGGTGGCGGCGGCCAGCTACAACGGCACCATTAGCGCCTTGGCCAGTGCCAAAGGTTTGGCCTTGGTTGATGCCAAAACTGCCCTTGAAAAAGTTGCCTCTGGAGGAGTGGCCTATGACGGCGGCGTGCTTACGTCACAATTTGTCACAGGCGGAGCTTTCTCGTTGGATGGGGTTCACCCCACCGCAAGGGGATATGCTTATACCGCCAATCTGATGATAAAAGCCATCAATGATACTTATGGGGCTACCATTCCCAAGGTGCACGTGGCCGACTATCCAACCATTACGTTGCACAATAATTAAGAATAGCATACAGATGCTTTAAAAACCGTTCTCCAATGAGAGCGGTTTTTTTTATCTTTATACTTAATTACAGCACTTCTTTAAACATGAAGTTACTCCTCAAATTATTGCTCACTGCCCTAGCCGTGGTGATCTTGGCAAAAATCCTTCCCGGCGCATCTGTAACAGGATATGGCGCGGCCATTATCGTGGCCGTGGTGATTGCCCTATTGCGGCTTGTGGTAAAACCTATACTGGTTATCCTGACCTTGCCCATTACCATTATTACCTTGGGCCTCTTTCTGCTTATTATCAATGCCATAATTATTCTTCTCGCAGATTTTCTGGTCAGTGGTTTCCAAGTGGTGAATATTTGGTGGGCGCTTCTTTTCAGCTTGCTGCTTTCGCTTTTCCAGTCCCTGCTTTTTTCGCTTTTGAAGGAGGATTAATAAATTGCCGCACAACCCTTTGCAAATGTTTGTCGGGTTTGGCAAAAAGACGTACTTTTGCCTCCCGAATTTCAGAAAAGAAAAGATGAACATTACAAAAAAAGATGTTGATAAGCTCAATGCCGTGTTGACGGTAGAGGTATCTAAAGAAGACTACTCCAAAAAGGTAGAAAAAATACTGAACGACTATCGTAAGAACGCCAATATTCCCGGTTTCAGAAAAGGCCATGTGCCCATGGGGATGGTGAAAAAACAATATGGAAAAGCCGTGCTGGTTGAAGAGGTAAACAAGATCCTGCAGGATGCCCTCCACAAATTCCTGACCGAGGAAAAACTCGACGTGCTGGGCAATCCACTTCCCAAAAATGAGGCGGAAATAAACTGGGATGCCGATGATTATTCCTTTGAATTTGAACTGGGCCTGGCTCCACAATTTAACGTGGATTTAAAGGGAAACGAGGTTGTACAGTACAAGATCATTGCCGATGATAAAATGATCGATAACCAAGTGAAGGCCATCCGTAAACAATATGGGAAGTTGATCTCTAAAACAGAGGTGGAAAAAGGCAACGAAATTACCGGAACCTTTACCGCCAATGATCTTCCTGCCGAGATGGCCGGAAAGAATATTGAAAAGAAAACTACTTTTACCACTGACGCAATTTCGGGCAAAAAACAACTGGAAAGTTTGTTGAAAGCCAAGGTAGGAGACACCGTGACCCTCAAAACCAAGGGTCTCTTTGCCGACGAACATGATAACCAAAAGTATCTCGGGGTTTCGCACGATGACGCCCATGGGCTCGATATTGAGGTGGACCTGAAAATAGAAGAGGTGAACAAGAGGGAAATGGCCCCGCTGGACCAAGATCTCTTTGACAAAGTATTTGGCGAAGGCAAGGTCACTTCAGAAGAGGAAATGCGTGCCAAGATCAAGGAAGATGCAGAGCGACAATTTGAGCAGCAAAGCGACCAAAAGTTGTTGAACGATGTGGTAGACTCATTGATTGACAACACCAAATTTGACCTTCCCCAAGAATTCCTCCAGCGATGGATTGCCCGTTCTGGCGAAAAAATCCTTTCAGAGGAAGAGGCCAAGACCGAGTATGAAAAAAGTGAAAGAGGGCTTCGCTACCAATTGATAGAGGGAAAACTGCGTGCCGAAAACAATCTTCAGGTGACTTTTGATGAATTGAAAGCCTATGCGAAAAATATGATCAAGGCCCAGATGGCCCAGTTTGGCCAGACAGACCCGGCCGACGAGGAACTGGAGGGCATAGCAGCACGTATCCTTTCAAACAAAGAGGAGGTAGAGCGCATTACCGAACAATTGCACACCAACAAATTGCTCGATTTTTTTAAGAAAAATGCAAAACTGAAGACCAAGGAGGTTACCTATGATGAATTCATTAAGGAAGCCTACGCCTAATTCAGTAAATAAATAATTATCTTTAGGCGTTGAATTCTGTAATTTGACGCCTTTTTCTTTCCCGTCGGGGAATGCATTTCTTAACTTATTTAGCAATACTTTCAGATGTCTAACAGATATCAAAAAAAATTGAAAAAACTTATATGGACTACAGTAACGAATTCAGAAAATTTGCCATAAAGGACCAAGGGGTCAGCAGCACGTATTATGACAAGATCATAGGCAGTATGTACCCCGTGGGCCTTACCCCCAATATTATTGAAGAACGCCAGATGAACGCCGTGGCCATGGACGTTTTCTCCCGCCTGATGATGGACCGCATCATCTTTCTGGGAACCGGAATAAGCGATCAAGTGGCCAACATAGTGCAGGCCCAGTTGTTGTTTCTTGCCAGTGCCGATACCTCGCGTGATATCCAAATTTATATCAACTCACCCGGCGGAAGCGTATATGCCGGTCTGGGCATTTACGACACCATGCAGTTTATTAAGCCCGATGTGGCCACTATATGTACCGGGATGGCGGCCTCTATGGCGGCAGTCCTTCTTTGTGCCGGTGAAAAAGGCAAGCGTAGCGGGTTGACCCACTCGCGGGTCATGATCCACCAACCTCTGGGTGGTGCCCAGGGCCAGGCCAGTGATATTGAGATTACCGCTCGTGAAATCATAACGCTAAAAGAAGAGCTTTATCAAATAATAGCCAAACACACTGGACAAACCTATGAGCGGGTTTATGAAGACAGTGATCGTGATTATTGGATGAAAGCAGACAAGGCCCTTGAATACGGGATGATTGATGAAATCCTGACCCGAAGCTAAAAAAAATGATTCTCAGAAAAAAAAGACTATGTCAAAAGAAGATTTAGAATGCTCGTTTTGCGGCCGCAAAAAATCGGAGACCAACCTGCTCATCGCGGGGCTCGACGCCCATATCTGCGATCGTTGTATTGAGCAGGCCCATGGTATCGTGGTCGAAGAGAGCCTGCATTCAAGCCAGTCAGACCTCTCGAAAGACCTCATGTTAAAAAAGCCCAAATTGATCAATGCCTTTTTAAACGAATATGTCATTGGGCAGGATTATACAAAGAAGGTGATGTCTGTAGCGGTATATAACCACTACAAAAGATTGTTGCAGCCCAAGACCGATGACGATATCGAAATACAAAAAAGCAATATCATCATTGTTGGGCAAACCGGAACGGGAAAAACCCTGATCGCAAAGACCATTGCCAAAATGCTAAACGTGCCCCTGGCCATAGTAGATGCTACCGTACTTACCGAGGCCGGCTATGTGGGTGAAGATGTTGAGAGTATCCTCACCCGCTTGTTGCAGGCAGCTGATTACAATTTGGAGAAAGCCGAAAACGGAATTGTTTTTATTGATGAAATAGACAAAATAGCCCGCAAGAGCGATAACCCTTCCATCACCCGAGACGTGAGCGGCGAGGGCGTGCAGCAGGCCCTTTTGAAACTTTTGGAGGGTACCATCGTAAACGTGCCCCCCAAAGGAGGAAGAAAGCATCCGGACCAAAAATTTATTGAGGTAAATACCGAGAACATTCTGTTTATTGCCGGTGGAGCCTTTGATGGCATAGAGCGCCATATCTCCAAACGCCTTAATATGCAGGCTGTTGGGTTTACCGCTTCGGCCAAGGAACACCAAATGCAGCGCGAGAATATGTTGCGATATATAATTCCGAAGGATTTGAAGGACTATGGCTTAATTCCCGAGATTATAGGAAGACTTCCGGTACTTACCTTTATGAACCCATTGGATAAGGAAACGTTACGGGCCATTCTCACCGAACCCAAAAATGCCATCATCAAACAATACAAAAAACTGTTTGATATGGATGGGATTGAATTTACCGTGACCGACGAAGCCCTAGATTTTATTGTTGAACAGGCCATTGAGTATAAGCTCGGGGCCCGTGGTCTTCGGTCGCTGTGTGAAGCTGTGCTTACCGATGCTATGTATGAAATGCCCGGCACCCAGGAAACCAAACTTACCGTGACCAAGGATTATGTTGAACAAAAGCTAAGTAAATCGACAATAAAGAAACTGAAAGCGGTTTCATAAAAAAAACCTCGGGTCGTCCCGAGGTTTTTTTTGCAATTAATTCCAGTGTGCTATCTAAGGCATAGCGAGTAATGTCTTGTTCCTGTTATGAAGAATCTTGTTGTGCATCTGCTCTTTTTTGCTCTTCAGATTATAACCGGCTACCTCCTTTTTATTTGCGGTGGAAGTGGAAGCGCAGGAGGAAGAGAGTAGGGCAACCATCAAAAAACAGCATATATAAAAGAAATGTCTCATTTTTGGATAGAAAGTGTTTGTTTTCTTGTCCAAATGTAGTATGCAAGTTTACTTCCCGCAAAAATATTAGGTGAAGCATCCAAATATTCGGTAAAATACATTTTTCTCCCACTTCACTTTCCAAAAAAACGCTATTAATGAGGCAATTGGGCTACGTTATGTTTTTTGGTTGAGCTGCAAAAGTTCTTCCAGATAGTCGCGGGTATTGCTGAGCCGAGGTACCTTGTGTTGCCCGCCCAATTTATTCTTCTGTTTTAACCAGTCATAAAACAAATGCTCCCGGGCGTTGTGGACCTTGGGCGGATTGAGGGTGGTATTGTTGTATCTTTTGGCCTCGTAATCGCTATTGACTTCCTGCAGGGCCAGATCGAGTAGCTTGCTGAAGAATTTCAGGTCTTCGGGGGCCGATTTAAATTCGATGATCCATTCATGGGCGCCTTTTTTCTTCCCTTCCATAAAGATGGGGGCCGCGGTATAATCTACGATTTCGGCATTGGTAAGATTTGATACCTTGCGCAGCGCCGCTTCGGCATTTTCAATAATCAGTTCTTCCCCAAAGGCGTTGATGTGGTGCTTGGTCCTGCCGGTAACCTTGATACGGTAAGGGTCTATGGAAGTAAAGCGCACCGTGTCGCCAATTTTATAGCGCCACAGACCCGCATTGGTGGTAATAATGATGGCGTAGTTTTTACCTTCCTCGACTTCGCTAAGAGGAATTACCTTTTCATCGGGTGTGCCATAAAGGTCCATTGGGATAAATTCATAAAAAATCCCGTAGTCAAGCATCAGCAGCAGTTCCTTGTTTTGGTTTCTGTCCTGGATAGCAAAAAAACCTTCTGAGGCATTGTAGATTTCGTAATATCTGAAATCGTCCTTCGGCAATAATTTATTGTATTGGTCTATGTACGGATCAAAATTTACCCCACCGTGAAAATACACCTCTAGGTTGGGCCATACTTCAAACAGGTTGTTTTTGCCGGTGGTTTCCATGACCTGGTTCAGCAATACCAGCATCCAGGAGGGAACGCCGGCAAGGCTGGTAACATTTTCTTTGATGGTTTCGTTTACGATGGCCTGCATCTTGGTCTCCCAGTCGCCCATCAACGAGATCTCATTGCTTGGGGTGCTGCTAAACTCTGCCCAAAAAGGCATGTTGTCTATCAAAATGGCCGAGAGGTCGCCAAACACAGTTCCATTTTCCCTGTACAGTTGTTTGCTGCCGCCCAGCCGTAAACTTTTTCCGAGGAAGAGTTGGGCGTTGGGGTTATTGTTGAGGTACATGCACAGCAGGTCTTTGCTGGCGGCGTAGTGGCAGTTTTCCAGTGAATCGGAAGTTACGGGTATAAATTTACTTTTGGCATTGGTGGTTCCGCTCGATTTGGCAAACCACTTGATGGGCGTGGGCCAGAAAATGTTGCTCTCGCCCTGGCGTGCCCGTTCAATGCGGCCCTCAATTTCCTCATAAGTGCTCAGAGGAACATTTTCGGCAAATTGGCGATAGGTTTTTATCGAGCCGAAGTCATACTTTTGGCCCACTTCGGTATTTTTGGCTTTTTGCAGCAGGTTGAAAAGCAATTCTTCCTGAACCTCAATAGGATATTTCAAAAAGAGGTCTATCTGGTGGAATCTTTTCTTGAGAAACCAAGAAGCAATAGAATTTACAATGGGGATTGGCATTTTTTTGCGCTATCTTTATGCTATAAAAATAACGATTTTCTAATTACGAATTTTGCTTTTTTGGGCGATGGTTTTCCCGGCCCGGCGGCAATATTTTTTTTCCGATTAAATGTTTTAGTATAAATGGATTATCACGGCGTGCTTACCAAAATGCAAACCGAACTGGGCGATCCCATTCAGTATTATTTGATTTTTGAGAATGATTTTTTAAACGTAAACCAGCTGTTGGACAGGAAGATTTCTATCAATTTCCTGCAATATCAATGCTTGAATTGTGCCCTTCAGAAGAAAATTTACCGCCAGGGGTATTGTTATGACTGTTTTTTTTCCATCCCTCAGGCGGCCGCCTGGGTAATAAGCCCAGAATTGAGCAAGGCCCATCTGGGGATTGAGGACCGCGACCTGGCCTTTGAGGAAAGGGCCCAATTGCAACCGCATATTGTCTATTTGGCCAACAGCAGCTCGGTAAAGGTGGGTGTAACGCGGAAAAGCCAAGTTCCTACCCGCTGGATAGACCAAGGTGCGCACGAAGCCATCGAGATAGTAGAGGTGCCCAACCGCTATCTGGCCGGGATTACCGAAGTGGCACTCAAGCAGCACGTGGGCGATAAGACCAACTGGCGCAACATGCTCAAAAATGATGTAAAGGATGAAGACCTGGTAGCTTGGCGGAACCGATTGCGGACATACATTCCCGTAGAGGCCGAAGCCTATTTCCTGGAAAACAATACGGAAACCAACCTGCAATTTCCTGTGTTGCAATATCCTAAAAAACCAAAGCCGCTCAACCTGCAAAAAACTCCTTTTTATGAGGGCGTATTAAAGGGAATAAAGGGACAATATCTTATTTTTGACGACGAAACCGTGTTTAACGTGCGAGCCAACGAAGGATATGTGGTTTCAATAATCGTAAATTGAATTGTCCAAAAGAAAAGTTCCATCAATCCATTAGCCAATATATATCTGTCACTGGGAAGCAATATGGGCAACCGCTTTGAAAATCTTCAAAAGGCGGTTGATCTTTTGTTTGAAAAGGTGGGGGGCGTAGTAAAAATATCGTCGGTTTACGAAAGTGCCGCCATGGGTTTTCAAGGCGATCCTTTCCTGAATTGCGCCGTTTGGATGCAGACAGACCTGCCACCCCAGGAGATTATGGCGGCTGCGCTGGATATTGAAAACATCATGGGAAGGGTGCGCGGGCCAAAGGAAATTTACACCTCCCGGCCTATTGATATTGATATGATTTTTGTTGATGAACTGGTTTTAAAGACTGAAGCCCTCATCCTGCCGCACCCCGAAATGCAAAAGCGAAAGTTTGTCCTACACCCGCTGGCCGAGCTCAATCCGCAGTTGGTGCATCCTGAGCTGGGGAAAAGCATCATCAAGCTACTTGCGGAAAGTAGTGATGCCACCACGCCCAAGAAACAATCAAAATGGTTGGTAAACCCAATGAAAAACTTCAATATATCACAATTTAACTACCTGGTTATTGAAGGTACCATCGGCGCAGGAAAGACCAGCCTTGCCACAAAGATAGCGCAGGATTTCAATGCCAAACTTATTTTGGAACGGTTTAAGGACAATCCGTTTCTTCCCAAATTTTATGAAGATTCTGCCCGATATGCCTTCCCGCTCGAAATGTCATTTCTGGCAGACCGCTATCAGCAACTGGTTGATGACATAACCCAGTTTGATCTTTTTAAGGAATCAGTCATTGCCGATTATGATGTAAACAAGTCGCTCATATTTGCCGGTATCACCTTGCCCGAGGAAGAATACGCCCTTTACCGGAAACTTTTCCACGTAATGCACAAGGACGTGCCCAAACCAGACCGGTATATCTATTTGTACCAAGATACCGAACGGCTGTTGCAGAATATAAAAAAACGCGGCCGTGATTACGAGCAGGGCATAGAGGCATCATACCTGCAGAAACTCAATACCGGCTACCTGGAATTTATCAAGAACCAGCGCTTGGAGAATACCAAGATCATAGATATTTCAGAGCTTGATTTTGTGAAAAACCGAACAGATTACCTTCAGCTATTACAGGAGATTGTTTCTTGACAGAAGAGCATAAGAAAAAGTTTTTTGTTTTTGCTCCACAGGGAGTGATTATTAAACCGCGCCTATTTTATTTACTTACCTTTGCAAAAATTTAATTATGAGCAGACAGGACAATCAAAACAAAGGAAAGGCCTCTGGCCGTGGTGGAGGAAATAGGCGCACCAAGAGCAGCGCCAGGGGCAATGCCCCGTTAAAATCTGATAGTGCGAAGAAAAAAACAGGAAGGCAACAAAGTCTGTCGTTTAAATCTAAATACAAATCGGGCGAGGGCCAACAGAAGGGTAAGCCGGATACTGCTCTCAGAAAGGGAGCCAAAACATCATCGGCGAGCCAGGGTATTCGCCTCAATAAGTATATTGCCAATAGTGGGATATGCTCACGTCGCGAGGCCGATACCTATATAGCCACAGGTTTGGTGAGCGTGAACGGAAAGATTATAAATGAAATGGGCTATAAGGTGCAACTCAGCGATGACGTGCGTTTTGATGGCCGACGGATCAACCCCGAACCTCTTACCTATGTCCTGCTCAACAAGCCAAAAGGATTTGCAACTACCGAAAGCAACGCCAAAGGAATGACCGTAATGGACCTGGTGGCCAATGCCACCGCCGCCAAAATAAAGCCTTTTGGGCGCCTGGGCCGAAATGCCACCGGGCTTTTGCTTTTTACCAATGACGATGATTTTGTGCAAAAGTTTAAGAAAAAAGGTTTGCCCAGGCTGTTTTATATAGAACTGGACAAAAACTTGAAAGCTCCAGACCTTCAAAAGATAAGCGAGGGGCTTACCGTGGAGGGGCAGGAGATAGAGATTGAGGAGATTAGCTATGTTGACAATGCTCCGAAAAATCACGTTGGCCTAAAAATAAAACATACCGGAAACAGTGTAATCCGTACCATTTTTGAGCATTTGGGCTATGATGTGCTGCGCGTAGATTGCGTGACAATAGGGCCGCTTACAAAAAAAGACCTCCCTCGGGGTCGTTGGAGACTGCTCACCCCTCATGAGCTCAACCTATTTAAATTGCTTTAAATAAACGCGGCCAAGGGCCAAAGAATTTAGGATATTTGATTTTATTTCGCACTTTTGTAGGATCAGATTGGAAGGTTTATGGAATTTTCCCTTCATTTTTTTACCGAGCGTATCGGTTTGTACGACAGGCCCCTTCCTTCTTTTTCCAAGTGTGGCACCGTGGTTGTGGCCTGTGCCGTTCAAAGGAAACCTTTGCCCAACTTCGTAAATACATCCCAAGTTAATTTTATGTTATAGCCTGCTAAATTTTGAGGATTCGGAAACAATTATTTTTAATTTACACCTTTCAACCAAAACATAGGAATGAACACCAAATACATCGATTTAATTGACCAGACCTATTACTTTCCCCAAGAGGAATTCAAACTGGGCGAAAACGGCCTTGAATTCCACGGAATAGATCTAATGGCGCTGGTGGAAAAATACGGGGCTCCCCTAAAGTTTACCTATCTTCCAAAAATTTCCGAAAACATAAACCGAGCAAAGGGATGGTTTGCCCAGGCCATTGAAAAGAACAACTACAAGGGTACCTATAATTATTGCTACTGTACCAAAAGCTCGCATTTTAAGCATGTGCTTAATGAGGCATTAAAAAACGATATCCATATCGAAACCTCTTCGGCCTTTGATATTGATATTGTGGAAAGATTGAAGAAAACCGGCAAGATCACAGACAAAACATACGTGATCTGCAATGGCTTTAAACGTGAGCGCTATATTGAAAACATAGCCCGCCTGATAAACGAGGGGCACGAAAACTGCATTCCCATTATAGATAATTATGAGGAGATAGAGTTGCTTTCGGACAGCATCGAAAACCACTTTAATGTGGGTATCCGGATAGCTTCGGAAGAGGAACCCAAATTTGAGTTTTATACCTCCAGGCTCGGAATTGGCTATAAAAACATAGTTCCCTTTTACGAAGAGCAGATAAAGAACAATGAACGGATCGACCTGAAGATGCTGCACTTCTTTATCAACACCGGAATTCGGGATACGGCCTATTATTGGAACGAATTGGTCAAGTGCCTAAAAGTGTACGTGCGCCTTAAGAAAATATGCCCCTCTCTGGACAGCCTCAATATCGGGGGCGGCTTTCCCATCAAAAATTCGCTCGCTTTTGAGTATGACTATCAGTATATGGTAGACGAAATAATAAACCAAATAAACATTACCTGTGCCGAATACGACGTGCCCGTCCCACATATTTTTACCGAATTTGGCAGCTTTACCGTGGGCGAAAGCGGCGGTGCCATTTATGAAATTCTGTACCAAAAACAACAAAACGACCGCGAAAAGTGGAATATGATAAACTCGTCCTTCATAACCACCCTGCCCGATACCTGGGCCATCAGCAAAAAGTTTATTATGTTGCCAATAAACCGATGGAATGATGAGTACGAACGGGTTTTGCTGGGCGGGCTAACTTGCGACAGCGACGATTATTATAACAGCGAGCAGCACATGGCAGCCATTTATCTGCCTAAATTCAAAAAGGAAAAACCTTTGTATATTGGTTTCTTCAATACGGGTGCCTACCAGGAGACCATAGGTGGTTTCGGCGGTTTGCAGCACTGTTTGATTCCACAGCCAAAACATATCTTAATAGACCGCGATAATAACAATAAAATAATAACCCAACTTTTTTCAGAACAACAAACCAGTGAACAATTGCTAAACATATTAGGTTATGAGCACTAAAACGTATGCAGGCATCCCGCAGAAGTATGCGGCCCTGGAAACTTCAAAAATTGTATTGATACCCGTTCCCTATGACGGAACCAGCACTTGGCAAAAAGGCGCCGATAAAGGCCCCGAGGCATTTCTGAACGCTTCGGAAAACATGGAGCTTTATGATATAGAAACCCAGACCGAAGTGTATAAACAAGGGGTATATCTAGCCGATGCCATTACCGAAAATTCATCTCCCGAAGCTGTGGTGGCCGAGGTGCACAAGATTACCAAAGATTACATAAAACGAAATAAATTCGTTACCCTTTTTGGGGGCGAGCACAGCATTTCCATAGGAAGCATCCGCGCTTTCAATGAGTGTTTTGATGATCTCACGGTCCTGCATATCGATGCCCACGCCGATTTGCGCAAGGAATATGAAGGAAGCACATGCAACCACGCCTGTGCCGTTTATGAAGCCAGCCAAAACACCAATCTCGTACAAGTGGGCATTCGTAGTATGGATGTTTCGGAAACTACGGTAATGGACGAAGAAAAGGTCTTCTTTGCCCACGATATGGCTAAGGACGAATACTGGACAGACAAGGTTATCGAGGCTTTGGGCGACAACGTTTTTATTACTTTCGATTTGGATGCCTTAGACCCTTCCATTTTGCCATCAACCGGTACTCCTGAACCCGGTGGTCTATTTTGGTATGAAACCCTCGATTTCCTAAAGCAGGTTTTCGAGGAGAGAAATGTGGTTGGGTTTGACATAGTGGAACTATGCCCAAATGAAGACGAAAAAGCTTCAGATTTTCTAGCCGCAAAACTCTATTACAAAATGTTGACTTACAAGTTTGCCGGAACCGATGAGGAAGACGAATTTGAAAGTAATTTTAAGGGCCACGATATCGGCAAAAAAGGAATTTCAAAATTTAATACCGAAGAAGATGAGTACTAACAAAGGATCCATTTCGCAATTTATCGAAAAATACTATTTGCATTTCAACGCAGCTTCCGTGGTTGATGCCGCCAAAGGATATGAGGCGCAGCTAAACCAAGGTTCAAAGATGCTTGTTTCCCTGGCAGGTGCCATGAGTACCGCCGAATTGGGAAAGATTTTTGCCGAAATGATCCGTCAGGACAAGGTGCATATCATCTCCTGTACCGGCGCCAATCTGGAGGAAGACATCATGAACCTCGTGGCTCACAGTCATTACAAACGTGTACCCCATTATCGCGATTTAACGCCGCAGGACGAATGGGAGCTTTTGGAAAAAGGAATGAACCGCGTTACCGATACTTGTATCCCCGAGGAAGAAGCTTTCCGCAGGATCCAAAAGCACATCGTGAAAATCTGGAAAGATGCCGAAGCCAAGGGCGAGCGTTACCTTCCACATGAATATATGTACAAGCTGCTTTTAAGCGGCGCTTTGGAAGAATATTATGAGATAGATTTAAAGGATTCCTGGATGTATGCCGCGGCTGAAAAAAACCTTCCCATTGTTTGTCCGGGCTGGGAAGACAGTACGATGGGCAATATCTTTGCCAGTTACGTGATTAAAGGCGAATTGAAGGCAACCACCATGAAAAGCGGGATTGAGTATATGACCTTTCTGGCAGATTGGTATACCGAAAATTCCGAAAAAGGTATTGGCTTTTTCCAAATAGGCGGTGGTATTGCGGGCGATTTTCCAATCTGCGTGGTGCCGATGCTTTATCAGGACTTGGAGCGCACCGATACTCCGTTCTGGAGTTATTTTTGCCAAATTAGCGACTCTACCACCAGCTTTGGAAGCTACTCCGGTGCTGTGCCCAATGAGAAAATCACTTGGGGGAAACTGGATATCGACACCCCAAAATTCATTATTGAAAGTGATGCGACGATCGTGGCTCCTTTGATTTTTGCCTATCTGCTTGATATGTAGTATTTTATTTGTTAAAAATTTTTTAAGCTAAGACAAAAGTCTTAAATTTGAAGACAAAAGTATGGGTTATGAGCTATGATGAGCAAGATACCGCATTAAACCATGTCAACGAGCCATTGAGTGTGTATGCCCAAAGCCTCCAAAACAGCTTAGTCGATATTTCTTTTTCAGATTTTTTTCACAATAAAATGCTTATGGTCAAGGCTATCGCCAAGGGCATTCCTTTTAAAATTTTTTCTCAAATAAAAAGCTTTACCCCCTTTTCAGATGCAGACTGGGCAGATTATCTCGATATTTCCCTCAAATCGCTACAGCGTTATCGCGATGACGATGGCCATTATTTTAAGTCTATCCATACCGAAAAGATTCTTGAGCTGGCCGAAGTAACAAATTTTGGCATTGCGGTTTTCGGTTCTTCTGAAAAGTTTTATGCTTGGTTGCAAACGCCGTCTTATGCTTTAGGTGGGCTGAAACCTTCAGAGCTTATTAAAAATTCCTATGGTAAGGAAATGGTCATGGCAGAGCTCAACCGCATTAAGCACGGTATTTTCGCATAATGAGGGTTTACCGGCTTGCGCGGCAAAAATATGTAGATGATTTAAGCGGAACCGGGGCCGCTCTATTTGGCTATCGCTGGAATTCCAAAGGGGTAAAAATGGTTTATACGGCACAGAGTAGGGCCTTGGCAATGGCAGAGGTGGCCGTTCACCTGAGCCTTATTTCCCTGCCGGAGGATTATATGATGATCACACTTGAGCTTCCCGATGAATTGACAATTGCCGAACTGGATCTTGGTCTTTTGGATTTAGGTTGGAATAACTTTCCCCATAGTCCGAAAACCCAAGAGATGGGCGATTCGTTTGTCCGTAAAGCCGAGAGTTGCGCCTTGAAAGTGCCTTCTGCCGCGGTGAAAGGTGATTTTAATTATCTGCTGAATCCGCAGCATCCCGAGATGAAGTTTGCAAAAATTATTGAGGTGGAACCTTTCCCGTTTGACCGGAGGTTGTTCCAGTAAAATATGAAATAAAATATGGATCCAAAGAAAATTGAAAATATAGAGTTGAAATTCCTCACGTTGAAAGATTATGAGGAATTGAAAAAAGCCACTATCCAATCCTATGGTGGCATGCCAAATAGCTATTGGAAGCTGGAGGAAATTGGCAATCTTATCGATATTTTTCCCGAGGGACAAGTGGTGATTATGGCCGATGGCGAAATCGCGGGCTGTGCGCTTTCCATAATCGTTGATTTTGACGAGCTGGGTGAAAAGCATACGTATGAAGATGTTACCGGCGACCCCAATTTTAAGATACACGATCCAGAGGGCGATGTGCTGTATGGGATAGACGTTTTCATCCGTCCCGATTACCGGGGTCTTCGTTTGGGAAGGCGCCTGTACGATTACAGAAAGGAGCTCTGCGAAAACCTGAACTTGAAGAGTATCATCTTTGGTGGCCGAATGCCGAATTATCACTTGCACGCCGATAAACTTACTCCGAAACAATACATTGAAAAGGTTAAGCGCAAACAGATTGACGACCCGGTGCTCAATTTTCAGATTTCGAATGATTTTCACCCGGTTCGGGTGCTGAAGGGCTATCTGGAAGGCGATAAGGCCAGCGGCGAGTTTGCGGTTTTGATGGAATGGGACAATATTTACTACACCAAACCTTTGAAAAAACC
Organism: uncultured Aequorivita sp.; assembly: GCA_964431895.1. GTDB lineage: Bacteria > Bacteroidota > Bacteroidia > Flavobacteriales > Flavobacteriaceae > Aequorivita. The sequence goes on along the minus strand of CAYSLM010000023.1, from coordinate 7,965 downwards.
CAAGCCTTCAGCAGTAAAAACCGTGGTGCGGCTAGGCCTTATCCAATGGCAGATGCGCAGCTATGCCGGAATGGAAGACCTTATGCACCAAGCCGAGTATTTTATTGACAGCCTGGCGGGCTACCATTGCGATTTTGCGCTCTTCCCCGAATTTTTCAATGCACCGCTTATGGCCGATTATAACCATTTGAGCGAGCCGGAGGCCATCCGGCAATTGGCTGAGCACACTAAGGAAATTACCGAGCGGATGTCGCAGTTTGCCATTTCGTACAACATCAATATCATTTCCGGCAGTATGCCCGAAATTGTACGTGGTAAGCTATACAATGTGGGCTACTTATGCCATCGGGACGGCCGTGTGGACCGTTATGAAAAAATACACGTAACCCCCGATGAGGAGCGCGTATGGGGCCTTTCAAAAGGAAATACCATCAAAACCTTTGATACCGACTGCGGCAAAGTGGGCGTCTTGATCTGTTACGATTCGGAATTTCCGGAACTTTCACGCCTGTTGGCCGATGACGGGATGGATATTCTATTTGTCCCCTTCTTGACCGACACCCAAAACGGCTATTCCCGAGTACGCATCTGTGCCCAGGCCCGAGCGGTGGAAAACGAATGTTACGTGGCCATAGCCGGCAGTGTGGGCAACCTGCCCAAGGTGCACAATATGGACATCCAGTATGCCCAGAGTGCCGTTTTTACTCCATCCGATTTTTCTTTTCCCAACAACGGGGTAAAGGCCGAAACCACCCCGAATACTGAAATGATCCTTATCGTAGACGTGGATATCGACCTATTGCGCGAACTTCACCATTACGGTGCGGTGCGTAATCTGAAGGATAGAAGAAAGGAATTGTACCGAGTGGAAAAGGTGAAGAAATAAAATTTTCTTCAATAAAGAAGGATTGAATTCAGACGTTTTTGATTCGCAGATCATAAACAAAATCATAGCTTTCAACAAGCTCATAAGCACGTTTTTTCGAAAGTGGATTTAATAAAAAATTAAACTCTTGTGGGATAATTATGGAAGGAAGTTTCAAAATACCCTTTCTTTCCTTTAACCACTGCGTGCCAAAATCCTTGGTGGCTTTTGGGGCCGGGGTCTCGGTCCAATTTCCGGGTAACTCTTCAATTTTGGTTAATTCAATTTGGGCTTCATCAATTTCGAAAACGCAAAGGCTCAGTGCCCGCGGGATAAAATCAATAGCAATATTGGCAGAGTATTCCAAAACCGCCAGAGCCCGACTTTCAGAAGTGTAAATACAGGGCGTGTCAATGTGGTTCCACCGGCCACCAAAAAGCTTAGAGCCCGTTCCCTGCAGGTCGTTTGCATATTGGGTTTTACTTATTCGAAAAACCTTCATGGTTAAGAATAAACGCCATAAGCAATACGGCCAATGAGGTTTCTTATTTCCTCACGGCCAAATTGATTGTCCATAAGATCAAAAGGAACCGCGCCAGAAAGGGCCTGATTGGGAGAAAACATCCATTGGTTGAAGCGTGCTTTATCCTCAAAAACCTCATAGCCGAACGAATAGATTTCGGCCACGGCAATAATGCGCTCGCTCACGTGGTCACTGAATTTTTGATCGCCCTTTTTATTGATGAGCGTAGCGCGCGTTACCGACAGCGCCTGCGCCAGCGCGTCATAATCTAAGGAGGTTTCTTCCTTCAGTTTTTTTAGATAGGTTTTGGTGATGCCGCCACGGACGATCCGCATTTTTTGGATGGAAGTCATTTCAACCAGAGGGACCGCTAAATTTCCATCGTAAAAATGGGTGGGGGCCTCTTCGGCAAAATTTAGGCTCTCGTTTGTTTTATATGGCTTTTTCATTACAGTTAAAAATTATACTTTCAGCAGTATAAAAATAATCATTTTTTTCTGGATTTCCAATTTTTCGCTTCTTTTTCAAGAGAAAAAGTTTCGTATTCAAACACTTCCCAAACAACAAAAAATAAGACCGTCACATACTCCAGTGCCACCAGCCAAAGGTTTTCATCAAACCCATCGTTGCCATAAGCAGCATAACTCAATACCACCACAAAGCTCCATACAATAGGAAACTTAAATTTGGTAAACACCGAAAGCAGGAGCGGAGTAGCCAAGTACCAAGGATGCACAGTAGTTGAAAGCAAAAAATAAACGGTAATGGCAAAAAGCATCGAAGAAAACAAGTGTTTCGGGGTTTTATTCTTTCTGAATAGTGACAACGTCATCACCGATAAAAAAACCAAAATGGGCAGAATTTTTCCCGCCGTGCCAATAATATTCCATCCGAGGGATTGAAAACCTATCCAGCGAATGATGTAGTAAATGCTGGCGTTAAACTCAAAGTTTTGGAACCATAGCGCTGTGGTTCTTAAAAAATTGGTTAAAAATTCCGCTGAAATAAAAGGTAAAAAAGTAGCCAAAACAGTTAGGCCAATCACTGAATAAAATTTAAAAAGGCTGCCAGGATCAATTCCAGGGACCTCACAGGTTTTAAAAACCTGTGAGGTCTTGTTCAATTTTGGGGTGCAAAAATATTTAAAGAAAATAGGCAAAAACAACAACGGAATCAATTTAACCGACACCGAAAGCCCTATCAAAACCGCCGCCCAAAACCACTTTCCCTTAAACAATAAATACATTCCCCAAATAAAAAAGAAAAGCATGACTCCTTCAAAATGGAGGTTTCCGGTAAGTTCAATAATGATAAAGGGACTTAAGAAATACCAAAAGATATGGCTTGCAGGCAAATTCAGCAGCTCCAAAATTTTCTTTCCGAAATACAAAATTCCTAAATCGGCCATGATGATTATAAGGCGAAGAACCATCACCGAACCCAAAATGCTTTTTCCGCCAAAGAGTGCCGCTAGCGCAAAAAATACTTGGTTGACGGGCGGATAATTGCTAAAATGGCTGGCGTTGAGCGACCCCATTCCATCAATCAATTGCTGCGCGTGCGGAATTTGTAAATTGAAATCCAGTAATGCCCCGGGCGCTGAGCGGAGCCGAAGGGCAAATTCTGAGTAATGCTCTGGAGTGAACAAATACGTGCTGACTCCCTGTGCCAGCACGCGGCCATCCCACAAAAACCGATAAAAATCCTGTGAAAGATTGGGAATGGCAACCAAAAAAACCAAGCGGAAGACCATTCCCAAAAAGACCAGACTGCCAAAGGACAGTTTTGATCTTTCAATTAAAAAGTAGGCCGAAATAAAAAGCGCCGTGTAGAGCAAAATGAGTTTTACAAACTCATAACGCTCCAAACCGTACCCGAAACTGTTATAAAACGCAATAGAAGCAACTGCAAAAAGAACGGGCGTTGTATGTGGTTTAATGAAATTCAAATGCAACCATTTCTGAAATAATTCAGAAATATACAATCGTTAATTTGCAATCGGCAAACAAAAATCAACAATCGTTAATCCATCAGTCCTGCCACTCGGCTATGAAAAGATTGGTATCGTGCCCGCCGCCGTTATTTCGGTTGGAAGAGAACGCCAATTTTTTCCCGTCGTTTGAAAATACGGGGAAGGCATCAAATGTTCTGCCGTGGGTTACGCGCTCCAGGTTTTTCCCATCAATATCAATTAAGTAGAGATTGAAGGGAAAGCCTCTTTCTGCCTCAAAATTACTGGAGAAAAGCACTTTTTCCCCAGAAGGGTGGAAAAAAGGAGCCCAGTTGGCGTTGCCCAAATGGGTCAATTGTCTCAGGTCGCTACCATCGGCGTTGCAGATAAAAAGTTCCATCTCGGTAGGCTGCACCAAGCCCTGGGCAAGCAGATCTTTATACTCTTTTATTTCGGCTTCGGTCTTTGGGCGGGAAGCACGGAAAATCAACTTGCTGCCATCGGGCGAAAAGAAAGCGCCCCCATCGTAGCCCAATTCATCGGTAATTTGCTTTACGTTTTTGCCGTCAATATCCATGGTGTACAGCTCCAGATCGCCGCTGCGCATGCTGGTAAAAACAATTTTATCGCCTTGGGGCGAAACGGTGGCCTCGGCATCGTAGCCGGGCTCATCGGTAAGTTGGGCGGTGATGTTTCCTTCCAGGTCTGCCACAAAAATATCGTAGCTGTCATAGATGGGCCAAACGTATTTGCCGCTCACCTTCATCGGGGTTTCGGGACACTTGTCATCGCCCAAATGGGTGCTTCCGTAAAGAATGTGTTTGCCGTCGGGCATAAAATAGCTACAGGTGGTGCGGCCTTTTCCGGTACTTACCATAGGCGGCTGTTTATCCTTGAACGTTTCATCGGCCTGCATCATAAACATCTGGTCGCAGTTTACGCCCCAATTTTTATAATTGCTTTGGAAAACCAGCATACTGTCGTCAAAACTCCAATACGCCTCGGCGTTATCGCCGCCAAAAGTTACCTGCCGGATATTTTTAAAATGTTTTTCCTCGGGATAAATTAAGGTGTCGCCCGTTTGTTGGTCGAGAACCGCCTCAGCTTGCGGAGTGGCTTGCGGAAGTTCTTTCGGATTTTTTTCATTGTTTTTGCAAGCTACTAGGCAAAGGAGAAAAAGAGGATAGAAGAATTTCATGTGAATTTTATAGTTATTGAATATTGTAAAAGTACCTTTACTAATTAATATGTTTTGGCAAAGGGCGGGTTACAATAAATGTTTCGTTTTAATGTATTTTTACACAAAAATAACGATATGCGAACAATATTGATACTATTTCTGGTACTTCTGACTTTTTCCTGCAAACAAAATCCATCGGTCAAAAAGGTAACTATGATGGAAGATGTGGCCGTTTTGGCCAACGATAGCCTTAACGGAAGAAAAACCGGTTCGGAGGGGGAGCGAAAGGCGGCTGAATATATCGCCAAGCGCTTTGCCGATTTAAACCTCGAGCCTAAGGGGACCGATGGTTATTTTCAGAAATTTACCTACAAGGCCAGCAAAAACCCACATCAAGAAGCTCAGTTTACCTCGGAAACCACCGATAGTACCCAGACCGGCCAAAACGTGATAGCCTATCTTGACAACCAAGCCGAGAATACGGTGGTCATCGGTGCCCACTACGACCATTTGGGAATGGGCGGCGAAGGTTCACTCTATCGGGAGGGGCCGGCCATCCACAACGGTGCTGATGACAATGCCAGCGGCGTAGCCATGATGCTTCATTTGGCCGATTCGCTTCGCTTCGACTCCGCCGAGGAACCGAAGCAAAACAATTATCTTTTCATCGCTTTTTCTGGGGAAGAGGAAGGGCTTTTGGGATCTAATTATTTTGTGAAGAATCCAACCATCGACACAAAAAAAATAACCTATATGCTGAATATGGATATGGTGGGAAGGTTGAATGACGAAAATACCTTAGCGGTTTACGGCGTGGGTACTTCGCCTATATTTAAGCAAGTGGTAAACGCCAATGCGGGTACTTTGAACATTACCGAAAACGAAAGTGGCGTGGGCCCCAGTGACCATACTTCGTTTTATTTGGCCGATATTCCCGTGCTACATTTCTTCACGGGCCAACATGAAGATTACCACAAACCGACCGATGATACCGAGAAGGTAAATTTTGGAGGAATGAAGACGGTTGCAAACTATATTTTCAGCATAATCCAAGACCTCGATTCACAACCCAAACTCGCCTTTAAAAAGACCAAAAACGAAAGTGAGGTGGTTCCCGATTTTAAGGTGACATTGGGCGTAGTTCCAGATTATCTTTTCAGCGGAAAGGGAATGCGGATTGATGGCGTGAGCGAGGATAGACCCGCCCAAAAAGCAGGCCTTCAAAAAGGCGACATTGTTGTAAAAATGGGCGAATACGAAGTTACCGATATGATGAGCTATATGAAAAGCCTTTCAAAATTTGAAAAGGGACAGACCGTCATGGTTACCGTAGAGCGGAATGGCCAACCGATGGAGGTAGAGGTTACCTTTTAAAAGAAAATACCAAATAAATACCAAACCCCAAAGGTTTCTGAAACCTTTGGGGTTTTATTCAATTCTTAAAAAGACCTTGGCTCATTCCGTACAGCCAAGGCATGCCTTGGCTCAACGAATTTCTTGGCTCAACGATATTACATCATTCCAGGCATTCCTCCGCCCATTCCGGCTGGCATTCCGCCGCCGGCGTTTTCTTCCTTGATATCTACCAAGGCACACTCGGTGGTAAGGATCATTCCGGCAACCGAGGCAGCGTTTTCAAGCGCGATGCGGGTTACTTTCTTCGGATCGATGATTCCTTCCTTCAGCATATCAACATATTTTTCTGACTTGGCATCATAACCAAAGTTTTTCTTGCCTTCCAAAACCTTGTTGATTACTACCGAGCCTTCGCCACCTGCATTTTCAACGATGGTACGAAGCGGAGCCTCAATGGCACGGGCCACAATCTGTACGCCGGTGGTTTCATCAAGCGAATTGGTCTCCAGATTTTTCAAGGTTTCTATGCTGCGGACAAAGGCTACGCCCCCTCCGGCAACGATTCCTTCCTCAACCGCGGCACGGGTGGCGTGTAGGGCATCGTCAACACGGTCTTTTTTCTCCTTCATTTCCACTTCGGAAGCTGCACCCACGTAAAGTACGGCAACACCGCCGGCCAATTTGGCCAAACGCTCCTGCAGTTTCTCTTTGTCGTAGTCGCTGGTAGTGGTTTCAATCTGTGCCTTTATTTGGTTTACACGGCCTTTGATGTCATCTTTTTTGCCAGAACCATTTACGATAGTGGTATTGTCTTTATCAATGGTAACTGTTTCAGCAGACCCTAGCATATCGACCGTGGCGTTTTCCAAAGTGAAACCGCGCTCTTCTGAAATGACGGTTCCTCCGGTAAGTACGGCAATATCCTCGAGCATGGCCTTTCTTCTGTCACCAAAGCCAGGTGCCTTTACGGCGGCGATTTTCAACGAACCGCGAAGTTTGTTTACTACCAAGGTAGCCAAAGCCTCGCCATCAACGTCTTCAGCAATGATGAGAAGTGATTTGCCTTGTTGGGCTACGGGCTCCAGAACCGGAAGCAGGTCCTTCATGGAAGAAATCTTCTTATCGTAAAGCAGGATCATTGGGTTTTCCAATTCAGTCTGCATTTTTTCCGTATCGGTCACGAAATAGGGCGAAAGATAGCCGCGGTCAAACTGCATTCCCTCAACAACGTCAACGTAAGTTTCGGTTCCTTTGGCTTCTTCTACTGTGATCACGCCTTCTTTTCCAACCTTTCCGAAAGCTTTGGCAATCAATTCGCCTATAACATCATCGTTATTGGCCGAAATGGAAGCTACTTGCTTGATCATATCGGATGAATTCCCCACGGTGGTGGTTTGGCTTTCCAGATTTTTCACAATGGCCTCTACTGCCTTGTCAATACCGCGTTTCAGCTCCATGGGGTTGGCGCCGGCGGCCACGTTTTTAAGTCCTTCCTTTACGATGGCCTGTGCAAGTACGGTAGCCGTTGTGGTTCCGTCTCCGGCAAGGTCGTTGGTTTTTGAAGCTACTTCCTTTACCATCTGGGCGCCCATATTTTCAAGGGCGTCTTCCAATTCAATTTCCTTTGCTACGGTAACGCCGTCCTTGGTCACCTGTGGTGCGCCAAAGGATTTGCTGATAATCACGTTACGTCCCTTAGGGCCGAGGGTTACCTTTACTGCATTTGCCAATGCATCAACGCCGCGCTTAATACTGTCGCGGGCCTCTACATCAAATTTTATATCTTTTGCCATTTTTTTAAATGCTTTAGGCTTTAAGCTGTATGCTTTAAGCTATGGTTAAACTATTTTTTAAGTGAATTTATTTTTTTGAAAAATTAGATGATAGCTAAAATATCATCCTCGCGCATAATGAGGTAATCCTTGCCCTCAAATTTCAATTCGCTGCCGGAGTATTTGCCATAAAGTACGGTATCGCCCACCTTTACGGTCATTTTGTGGTCTTCTTTGCCTTTGCCCACGGCAACTACTTTGCCCTGTTGTGGTTTTTCCTTTGCAGAATCAGGGATGATAATCCCGGAAGCGGTCTTG
>CAYSLM010000022.1:0-27493 GCA_964431895.1 uncultured Aequorivita sp. | reverse complement strand
ATGGGCAATTGCATGGCCGGATGGTGCAGTTGTTTACGAGGATCAAGGATATGGATCGTGTAAATGAGCGGGGGAAAAGGCGGGTTGGCAGCGGGTTGGAAAGTCCCAGAGGTCTTAAGCTATTGCGGGAGTTTTCTTTTACGCCTTTTGGGCTAAAGCCCATAATTGTTTTTTCATTCCATTTCTCCCTGGGCTAAAGCCCAGGGCAATTTGTTGGTTTCGGGCTACTGTTTAAAGCCAATTGAATTTTTCCTGACCCAGTCTTGGTATTTGAAGTCTTTTTAATTGCCCCCGGTTTTAACCGGGGGGCAGAGGAAGGGCAGAAGAAAATGGGCTTTAGCCCACCCTCATTCCCTAATAGGGGCTGGTTTTTGGGCTAAAGCCCATAATTATTTTTCCTTCCATTTCTTCCTGGGCTAAAGCCCAGGGCAATTGATTGGGTATTGGGCTAAGGCCCAGGGCAATTGGCTGGTTTTGGGCTATAGTTTAAAGACAACAGAATTTTTCCTGATCAGCCATTAGCTTTCAATTCCGCCATAAAAAAAGGTCCACGATATAAAACCGTGGACCTTTGGGTAGGGAGGTGCTCCCTTATAGAAAAATAAAGATCTTACAAACAGCCGTTGGTACCCACATTGCCGGTATTGGTATTGATCTTGGTAATGTTGCTCAGGCTGATGGTGTTGTTGTTGCCGATGTCGCGGATGGCGCAACCAAAGATGTCCTCCAGGTGAATATTGGACAAGGAGATGGTGGTGGCGTAGCGGATGGCTATTCCTGCGTCGTTGCCGCCCTGGCCGGCGTGCTTGATGATCATATGGTCCATTTCTGAATTGATGGATCCTTTAAAATAAAATCCCTCCCAATAGCCAGGGGTAGGATCGGCACCTTCAAATATAATGGGATCGTCGGCCGTACCGTGGAACAGCACCTTTGATTCCGGTTCAAATTTCTTGCCTTGGGCCATGATTACGTGCACCCCGGGCTCAACGGTCAGTACCGTACTGGTGCCGGTGACCGTAATGTCGTGATAAACAAAATAAGGCACGTTTAGTTTTTTCCAGGTTAGGCTGGAATTGAAACCATAGCCTGCCCTTCCGCCCGATAGTTCAACCACGTCGGTATCATTGCCCGTATAGTCGTTTGTGCCATTAAAATGGGCCATCAAGGCCGGGCGGTTTGAACTGAAGACGGGAATTTTATTTTTGGTGAAGGTGGTATTTGTTACTGCCAATTCACGAGTGTTGCTGTAAACGAACATACCGAAGTTCTGGCTTTCCCTGATGGTACAATTGTCTAAGGAAAGACGTGTATCATAAGACACAGTAATATTGGAAGGTTCCACATTGGCGTGGATGGCAGCCCCTCCTCCATATTCAATGGTCACATATTCCAGATGGTTCCTCACGCCGGGGCTGGTAAAGGCTACGCCTTTCCAAAAGCCCCTTACTTTTTCCTTGCCGGTAAAAAGGATGGGTTTTTCCGCATTTCCTACGGCGGTAAGGTTGCCGGTTTCCTCTATATGCAGGCCGGCATCAAGTGCAAAGGCTATCCGCACATCGGGCTCAATGGTTACATCTTTGGTGATTTCCATGACACATTCCACAATGTAATCAATTTCGGCTCCGGGCTTATGCGTCAGGATACGGTCTTCGGTCTTAAAATAATCGCAAGGTAGCACTTCGGCTTCTACGTTGGGGTCAACCCCCGGGCTGTCGTCATCACTACACGAATACAAAACCGATGTCAATACGGCCAGGACGATGACCGGGGCTAGTTTAAAACGTGAAAGGTTTTTCAAGAAAGATTGGGTCTTCATAAAACGAATTTTTTTTTAAATTAAATCGATGGGAACTCTCCCATCCATATTGGAATTTTGTGCAAACATATCAAGTTTTATCCATCAAAAATCCGGAAATGACCGAATGGCCCGTGCCAATTAGAATTTGGAGGGTTTGAATGAGAATTTGGCGGGCGTTTCCCGCAATGGAAATTAATCATTTGGCGGAAGGGCAATAGCGCCCAGTGACCCGCCTTGGGGAAGTATTGGGAAAAGGCCGGGATTTATAAAACCCCAACCTTTTGCATACATTCACGCATCATTTTATAGGTGCGTTCTATGTCATTGTCAAGGCCAATGCTGAAGCGGATAAGTCCATCACTCAGCCCCATTTTCTTTTGTTCTTCCTCAGGAATTTCTGAAGAGGTAGAAGAGCCTGGAGCACTAAAAAGTGTTTTGTAGAAACCTAGACTTACTGCCAAATATCCAAGATTGCGCTCCTGCATGAGTTCCATCAGCTCATTGGCTTTGTCTATGCTGCCTGCGTCCACTGTCAACATTCCGCCGAAACCGTACTCCTGGTTCATCATTTTTTTGAAAAGCCCGTGGCCGGGGTGCGATTTCAGGCCTGGATAGACCGTTCTCAATCCATCGGCCTCAAATTTCTCGGCCAGATAGAGCGCATTGTGGCTGTGCTGTTTTATACGGATGTGGAGCGTTCTTAAATTTTTTAGGATAGAAGCCGCCCGCAGACTGTCCATGGCAGGGCCCAGCAGCATATTGGCGCCATCGTTCACATTGCGGAGGGTATCGATAAACTCTTGGGTGCCGCAGGTAACCCCGCCCATGGTATCGCTGCTGCCGTTGATGAATTTGGTAAGGCTGTGCAGGACCACATCGGCTCCCAATTTGGCTGGCGAAATGCTCAAGGGCGAAAAGGTATTGTCAACCAACAATTGCAGGTCGTGCTTTTTGGCGATTTTTGAAAGGGCTTCGATATCGGCAATTTCCAGGAGCGGATTGCTTACCGATTCGCAGTAGATTATTTTGGTGTTGTCGTTAATGGCTGCCTCAACAGCATCGAGTTTGGTGATATCGACGAAGGAAGTTTCAATATTCAAGCGGGGCGCAAAATTCTTCAGAAAAGCATAGGTACCGCCATAAATGGTACGGCTTGAGATAATATGGTCGCCGGCCTGGCACAGTTGGAGAATGGCCGGGGTGATGGCGCCCATGCCGCTGGCGGTCACGTGTGCCGTCTCGGTGCCCTCCATGGCCGCAAGAGCCTGCCCCAGGTATAGGTTGGAAGGGGAGGAGTGGCGCGAATAGAGGTAACAGCCCTCGGCATTGCCTTCAAAAGTGTCAAACATGGTTTTTGCCGAAAGGAAGGTATAGGTAGAGGAGTCTGAAATGGAAGGGTTTACCCCTCCAAATTCGCCAAAGTATTGTAGATCCTGGATATTATCTGCGGGTTTGAATGCCATAATTGCTGGGTTTTGGGTGTTTGGCAAAATTGCGAAAATTTAAAGGAGTGGTCAAATTTAATGGGAGATGATTTTTTTGAAATACGAAATACGAGCTACGAGCTACGAGCTACGAGCTACGAACGACGAGCGATGGAGGTGCTGATGCCCAATTAACGATCTACGATTAAAGATTCACATTTAACGATTAACCATTCACCATTCACCATTCACCATTAACAAAAACAAACCTGCAAAACTTTTGAACTTATAAGCTTTTAAACTCTTCCCCACTATTGTACCTTTGCCACTTCAACTTAAAAGAAACATTTTATGAGCACTTATGATGTAGCCGTAATCGGTTCGGGGCCCGGAGGTTATGTGGCCGCAATACGATGCGCACAGTTGGGAATGAAAACCGCAATCATTGAAAAATACGACGTTTTGGGCGGAACCTGTCTAAACGTGGGCTGTATTCCGAGCAAGGCCCTGCTGGATTCGTCGCATCATTATGAAGAGGCCCTGAAGCATTTTGAGGAGCACGGGATCGAGATTCCGGGCGATATTAAGTTGAATTTCAAAAAAATGATCGAGCGCAAGGCTTCCGTGGTGGAGCAGACCACCAAGGGGATTGCGTTTTTGATGGACAAGAACAAAATTGACGTGTACACCGGCATGGGCGCTTTTAAGGACGCCACCCATATCGAGATTTCCAATGATGGGAAAAACGAGACCATAGAAGCAAAAAACACTATAATTGCGACGGGCAGCAAGCCGGCTGCGCTTCCTTTTATAAAACTGGACAAGGACCGCATCATTACCTCCACCGAAGCCCTAAGCTTGAAGGAAGTGCCCAAACATCTTGTCGTTATTGGCGGGGGCGTCATTGGCCTGGAGCTTGGGCAAGTGTACCGCAGACTGGGCGCCGAGGTTTCCGTAGTGGAATATATGGACCGAATCATCCCCACTATGGATGCCGCCCAAAGCAAGGAATTGATGAAGGTGATGAAAAAACAGGGCGTAAAATTCTACCTTTCGCATAAAGTTTCCGCAGTTTCAAAAAAAGGCAAAACCGTAACCATAACCGCTACCGATAAAAAGGATAAGGAAGTAAAGTTTGAAGGCGATTACTGCTTGGTTTCCGTAGGTAGAAAGCCTTACACCGATGGTTTGAAAGCTGAAAAAGCAGGCGTTAAAATCACCGAACGAGGAATGGTGGATGTCAATGAAAAACTGCAGACCAATATTAAAAACATTTACGCCATAGGCGATGTGGTGCGCGGGGCCATGCTGGCGCACAAGGCTTCGGAAGAAGGGGTTTTGGTGGCCGAAACCATTGCCGGACAAAAGCCGCATATTGATTACAACCTAATTCCAGCCGTAGTATATACCTGGCCCGAAGTTGCCTCGGTAGGGAAAACCGAAGAGCAGCTTAAAGATGCAAACGTAGCATATAAAAGCGGCCAGTTCCCGATGCGCGCCTTGGGAAGAAGCCGTGCCAGTGGCGATATTGACGGGTTTGTAAAAATACTTTCCGATAAGGATACCGATGAGGTACTTGGCGTTCATATGGTAGGGGCCCGCGTTGCCGATTTGATCGCTGAAGCGGTTACGGCCATGGAGTTCCGCGCCAGTGCCGAGGACATCGCACGAATGAGCCACGCCCACCCAACCTATGCCGAAGCCGTGAAGGAAGCTGCGCTGGCGGCTACCGATGATAGGGCACTGCACGTTTAGGTTTTCCGGAACATAAGCCGTGGCGGTTGGCCGTTGGGCAATATGAAATGACTGAGGTTGAAAACTGAAGCTTGTAGCCCGAAACCATTTGTAGATAATCTTTGGAAATGGGAAATAAAAAAAGCCACTTCAAAAATTGGAGTGGCTTTTAGTTTTTGGTGATTTTTATTATTCAATAATACCGCCGCAGGCTACTCTTCCGCCGGCGTTTCCGCTGGGTTGCGAGGTAAAGTCATCGGCACCTTCGTGTACTATGACCGATTTGCCAAGGATGTCTTTGTTTTCATCACCGCAGCCTATGCACCATTCATCGGTTTGCATAGAGATTCTGCCATCGCCGTTGTCATCGGCTTCAAAATTGCCAATATCGCCTTTATGGTAGCCGTCGGCATCGCCCCATTTTCCGTGTTTTTCGTGGGTAGGGTTCCAGTGTCCGCCTGCTGAGCTAGCATCGGCTGCGCTACAATCGGCACTTTCATGAAGGTGAATGGCGTGGGTACCTGGTTTTAGGCCTGAAAATTTGGCTTCCATCTTTACCATTCCATTTTCTTCCACAAAAGAGACCTCGCCGGTGGCTTGGCTTCCACTTTTTGATTCCATGTTTACGGTTACCCTTTTGGCCTCGGCCATGTCTGCCTGGTCGGCAGTGGAATCCATCTGGATGGAGTCGTTCATGGCATCGGCATTATCCATGTCTTTTTTTTCGTTTTTACAGCCTACCAATGCAGTAATGGCGAGGGCTGCAACAAATATTCCTAGTTTTTTCATTTTGGAAATTTTAATAGTTAATGTTCCGTTGGTTAAATTTTACGAATATTAAAGGTAATGCTTCAATTCACCGTAGGCAAAATTTTAAAATAATCTTAGCATTTACAGAGGAAACAACATTGCCCAAATTTTAAAATACCTTATAGGAATGTGGTAAGGATCTGGGTTTTGGAATGTAGGGTTTTATGTACCGGGCATTTGTTGGCAATTTCCAGTAAGCGGTTTGTTTGGGTTTCGGAAAGATTGCCTTTAAAGCTTATTTTGCGGTTGAAGGTATCTATTTTGGCGGCGTCGTCCTCACAATGCTCGCAGTCAACGGCGTGCTCGCGGGAGTAATCGATATGGCATTCCACGGTTTCCAGGGGCCATTCTTTTCGTCTGGCGTACATGAGGACGGTCATCACGGTACAGGCGGCCAGGGCGGCTGAAAGAAATTCATAGGGGGAGGGCCCATAGTTGTTGCCGCCAAACTTTATGGGCTCGTCGGCCAGGAGGCTATGGTCGCCCAGTACTAGCTGGGTGGTATAGCCATCATCATCCTGAAGTCTTGCGGCCACTTGGCTTTTGGTCTGCAGTTTCTTCTTCTGTGGGAAGGGGAGGTAGCGTAGGCCCCAGGCGGCAATGACCTGCCCCACGTATTGCGAATCTTTTTTCTGCGACAGCATGTGATCTGCCCCGTCCAGGGAGACGAAGCTTTTGGGATGGCGGGCTGCCTTATAGATTTCCTCGGCATTATTTATGCCCACAACGGTATCCTGGGGGGAATGGAGGATAAGTAAGGCCTTTTGAAAATCACCTACCACCTGAAACAGCGATTTGTTCCGGAGGTCGTCTAGAAATTGTTTTTTTATGGTAAAATCAATGCCGCCCAAATTAACCTTTGCCTTTCCCTCTTTCCTTATTTGGGAGGTACTATCGCGCAAAAGGTGGGTGACGTGGGCAGGATCGCTGGGCGAGTTGATCACCGCCACCGCCTTTACGGAATCTATTCGGGAGGCGGCAAAGATCGCGGCCGCACCCCCAAGGGAATGCCCGATGAGTAAGGAAGGGGCGGCATAATGCGCCCCCAGGTAGGAAGCCGCTTCAATAAGGTCGTCCACATTGCCAGAGAAGTTGGTGTTCTCAAAATCGCCCTCGCTCTCTCCCAGGCCAGTAAAGTCGAATCGCAGGACGCCAAAGCCTTGTGCGGTTAGGGCACGGCCCACATTTTTGACGGCGGTGAGGTTTTTGGTACAGGTAAAGCAGTGTGCAAAAATGGCAAAGTTATGGGGCCTGCGGTTTAAGGGCAGTTCTAGCCGGCCAGCCAGTTGGTCGTTGTTTTTATTGGTAAAACTTACTTTTTTGATGTTCATGAGGTGGGGGTTTTGAGGTGCATTTCACAGAAGGCTTGGGGTACGGCTGCCAGCAGACTTTCTTTTTCTATACGCACGGTGGCCGAATCGATTTCGCCCAAAAACTCGCCGTCTATTTGAAACGGGATGGTGTCTTCGGTTTTTATTACCGCCTTGTCTGTAGAGATGGTCCGTACAAATTCTGGCGACATATCGGGTTTGTCGCTCATAGTTTTAAAGATTTCAATGACGTCGAGGTTTTTGAAGATCAGGATTTCAAACTTGCCGTCGTTCATCCTGCCGCCGGGATTTATGGTGGCTCCGGTGCCGAATTTTCGGGCATTGGCAATGGCCAAAAGTATTCCGGTTTCCTCTATGGTCTCGTTTTCGGTTTCCACCCGGTATGGATATGGGCTTTGTGAATTGAAGATGGTGGGAACCGACTGCAAGAGGTAGCCAAATTTCCCACGGATGCCCGATTTCTCGTAATTTCTGATGAGTTCGGCGTTCATTCCCAGATCGGCCAGGTGCAGACAGAGCCGGTCATTGATAAAGAGTACGTCCAGTTTTAGGGTGCAGTCTGCAAGGGCCACTTCAAGTTGCGCTTCCAGGGTGGCGGGCAGGTCCAGGCTGGCGGCGATGCCATTGGCCGAGCCAGCGGGAATTATGCCCAGACAGATATCGGTGCCCAGCAGGCAATGTGCCACCAGGGAGATGGTGCCGTCACCGCCGGCCGCAATTACTTTTTTTGGAGCTTGTGCGGCAATTAGCGATTGTATGGCCTCGGTATCGGTTTGTTCCTCGCCAGTGGTCTGGAAAAGCTCAAGCTTAAAATCTTTTTGTGCCGCTTTCCGGGTTACCGCAGTAATAATGGATTCTTTTTCGAGATCGCCCGAAATGGGGTTCACAACCAAGAGAATAATTTTTTTTGGCTCCATGGAGTAGGGATTAGATTTAAAATTAACTATTTTGGAACTGTAAAACCGTTAACAAAATCTCAATACGTGAAGCTGGACTTAAAACTCTACCGCGGATATGTAAACAAGGAAGAGCTTGTGGTTTTTGGCCATGTGTTTGAATCATGGGCACCAGACAAGTATAGGTTGGACCGAAAGGGGATTCGCCATGCCGTATCGGTGATCCATATGTTTAGGATCAAGCCTTTGGAAAATGTGACGATCAGGCTAAAGTTTAAAAATCTGGAAGCCACTACCAAAACACTGGCCGATGGCTATTTCAGGTTTACCCTTCCCTTTACGGAGCCTTTGGAGAGCGGCTGGCACCGTTTTGAGGTGAGTTGCAAGGTATATGATTTTGGGATAGTGGAATATTCCGAATTGCTGAAGCCTTTTGAAAGCAAATTGGGGATTATTTCAGATATTGATGATACTTTTTTGGTTTCCCACAGCGATAATTTTTTCAAGAAATTATACGTGCTTCTTCTGAAGAATCTGAACAAACGAAAGGTGTTTGCCGATGTGGTGCCGCATTACCAAGCCCTGAGCAAGGCGGGGCAAGACAACGAGGAAGCCACCAATTCATTTTTTTACGTATCGAGCAGTGAGTGGAACCTCTACGAGTTTATCGATGCTTTTGCCAGGTTGCACAAGCTTCCGAAGGCAGTGATAAAACTGAAGAAAATCAAGACGGGTATTTCAGATTTCCTCTTTACGGGAAGGGGCAGCCACGACCACAAGTTTGAAAAGATCAAGGACATTATCATGTTTTATCCCAGATTGGAGTACGTATTGTTGGGCGATGATTCGCAGCGTGACCCTTCGCTTTACGAGCGGGTTGTCAAGGTTTTTCCGAGGAATATTAGGGCGGTTTATATTCGCCAGACCTCGCGCCATAAATTGCAAAAAGTGCAGGACATTTTAAGCAATATGGAAGATATGCAAGTGGCCAGCTGTTATTTTAGGAGCAGCGAAGAGGCCATTGCACATTCAAAGGCGATTGGCATCATAAAGGAATAGCCGCACTTTTGGTGCGGCCGTAACCTAAAAAGGGGAGGTTTTAAAGTCGCTTCCGGTCAAATTCACGGCGATCATAAAATCGATCGTCTCCATAATCTTCCAGGGGCGGCTCATGGTTGCGGGTGTAGGAATCGAGGACAGCCTCTTCATATTGCCTATCTAGCGGCTCGCCCTTGCGGTAACGTTTGGTTTCGGCAAAGGTACGGTGGTTGATGGCGTGGGCGTTTACAATTTTGTGTTCTTCATTAAGGCTTACCATCCCGATGGGGATGATTACGTGGTTTTCGCCATCCTTGTTTACAAATTCCCTGATGTCAATATTTTCGGGCCGCCCATAGGGATCGTGGTTGGCGTCAATAATGGTCTTGTCAACCTCCACGTCAAGATAGACCACGCGTTTGGCCGCCTTGTTTACCAGGAGGCTATCCACCTTGCCCACCACCCGGTTATCGGCATCGCGTACCTCCCAGTTGCGTACGTCGGGATCGTCGCTGGCCACTTTATAGTCTGAGAGTTCATCGAGACTGTACAGGTGTTTTTCTTCTTTTTTCATAGCTTTTTGTTTTATTGGTTATTATTCTCCGCTTCATACATCTTTTGGAGCAGAGGGGCACTTTTATCAAAGAATATATTGATATCGCGTTGGTTCTGGTCTCCACTGGCATCTACGTCAATATCGGCAACGGCAAGTTGTACCTCATTGGCTTCATTGGACAGGTTGTCAAACTCCTTCTGCTGAATGGTCTGCAGGGCCTGGGCAATATGATCTGCGGCGTCCTTGATCTTGTTGGTGTGGTTGCCGGTAGCGGAATCCTTGGTCGAGGCCGGATCGATGGTGACCATTTCAGCACTTTCCATGGCCGCTTCAATATGTGCATCGACATCAACGTTTTTGATTTCGGCTTCCCTTTTGGTGGCCGTGATAAGCTTAAAGAGCGCGGTTCTGTAGTACTCATGGTCCAGGGCCATATTGTTTTTGTTTTCAACAAAACCAAAGTAGTCTGCCAAAGCCCGCTCGTGCCAGATGGTACCATAACTTCCGGTGTAAAGTGTGGTACTGTCGGTTAGGGTATTGTCATAAACTGAATTTTCATCCAATTGGGAAATGGTATCGGTCTGGAGCATTTCCTCATTATTATAGGTGTGATCGCGATCGGTATAGACCCAGAAAAAATAAATAGCCGCCAGAATGATAAGGATGATGATTATCCACGGCCAAATGGGCTTTTTCTTTTCAATATTGATTTCTGCCATGATTGTTTGTTTTTAAGGTTGATCAAAGTTTGGTTCTAAAGTACCTATAATCGAAATTACTTGTGCCCAAAGAACTGTTAACTATGTCATTACGCTCTGTTAATATCGCTTTATGGAATTTTTTGAAAGCCTGGTTTGGTTTGAAATCGATTTGAAAAGGCAACAAGGGCAGGGAGTTTTTGGAGTAGTTTAACGTTTCGGTTTTTTATTTAAACAAAGAAAGTTTTACTTTTAGGTTATGGATAGGAAATTGGCCAGAAGTGGATTCGTTTTTACCAAGCATACGCCCGAGGAGCAAACCCCTTTTGAGAAGCTCCTCGATGTTTTTCAGGAGCTTATAACCCACACTTCAGGCGACTTTGATGAGGCCATGGACTGGCTGAAACAGTTGGATGAGGAATACGGGCTTACCACGGAAGACTACACCCTCAAGGATTTTGTAGACGATCTCAAGAAAAAGGGTTATATACGGGAAGAAATAAAAACCGATGGCAGGGGTGGGCTGGCCATAACCGAGAAGACCGAGCGGGCGCTAAGAAAAAGGGCGCTGGAACAGATTTTCGGCAAGCTGCGCAAAAGCGGGGCCGGAAATCACCGCACCAACCATAAGGGCAGGGGCGATGAAAGGGCCGGGGAATTCCGCAATTATCAATTTGGTGATGCGCTGGAACAAATCTCGATGACCGAAAGCCTGAAGAGGGCACAGGTAAACCATGGCAATTTTAGATTGACCGAAGACGATCTGGTAGTAGAGGAAACTATGTACAAGACCCAGATGAGCACCGTCTTGATGATCGATATAAGCCACAGTATGATTTTATACGGCGAAGACCGAATAACGCCTGCCAAAAAAGTGGCGATGGCCCTATCGGAATTTATCACCACCCGTTACCCCAAGGACACGCTCGAGATCTTGGTTTTTGGCAATGATGCCTGGCCCATAAAAATTAAGGACCTGCCTTATTTAAAGGTGGGGCCGTACCATACCAATACGGTCGCCGGCCTACAACTGGCCATGGACATGCTAAGGCGAAAGCGCAATACCAACAAGCAGATATTTATGATTACCGACGGCAAGCCCAGCTGTATGCAACTGCCCGATGGACGGTATTACAAAAACAGTGTGGGGCTTGATGCGCATATAGTGAATAAATGCTACGCCACCGCGGCCCAAGCGCGGAAACTCCACATCCCCATCACCACTTTTATGATCGCACAGGATCCTTATTTGATGCAGTTTGTGGAGCATTTTACGGCTGCCAATCGCGGCAAGGCTTTCTATACCGGGCTTAAAGGGCTTGGAGAAATGATATTCAGTGATTATGAAACCAATAGGACGAGGAGGTTGAGAGGTTAGGTTGGTAGTGGGTAGTTGGTGGTTGGTAGTGGGTTTTTGAAGGGATGTCTTTGGCATAGCGGGTCATTTGCTAGGGTCGAAGGCAAAAGCGAAAGAACGAAATAATAACGGGAATTGACAGGTCGCAAACGGGCATTTCGCCAGGTTAGTTCGAGCTTGCCGATCTGGGGCACACTACAGGTCCTGTCTTTTTCCCTTTTAAACAATACTTATGGAAACAGAGAAAGTTAAAACTTTTGGGGAGCTTAAAAAAGCCGGATATCGCCCCAAATCGATTAAGGAGGAATTGCGGCGTAACCTGCTTCAGAAAATCCTCAAAAAGGAAAAGACCTTTGAGGGCATACACGGGTATGAGCTTACGGTAATACCCGAACTGGAGCGGGCCATTCTCTCTAAACACAACATCAATCTCCTCGGACTGCGCGGGCAGGCCAAGACACGACTGGCCCGGCAAATGGTCAATCTTTTGGATGAATACATACCTATAGTAGAAGGAAGTGAGGTGAATGACGACCCCTTTCGGCCCATTTCGCGTTACGCCAAAAATTTGATGCACGACAAGGGTGATGATACTCCAATAGCCTGGCTGCACCGCAGGGAGCGATTTTCGGAAAAATTGGCCACCCCCGATGTGACCGTTGCCGATATCATTGGCGATGTGGACCCCATTAAGGCAGCCAATCTAAAATTGACCTATGCCGATGACCGGGTAATCCACTTTGGGATGATTCCCCGCAGTAATCGGGGCATATTTGTTATCAATGAATTGCCCGATCTGCAGCCACGCATCCAGGTGGCGCTGTTTAATATGCTGCAGGAGGGCGATGTACAGATACGCGGGTTTGCCGTGCGCTTGCCCTTGGACATTCAGTTTGTGTTTACCGCAAATCCTGAAGATTACACCAACCGGGGCAGTATAGTGACTCCGCTTAAAGACCGTATCGGGTCGCAGATATTGACGCATTATCCCGAAGAGATCGAAACGGCCAAGGCCATAACCCAACAGGAAACCCGAGAGGCAAATGATGACAAGTCGCAGGTATATGTACCCGAGCTGGCCAAGGATGTGCTGGAACAGATAAGTTTTGAGGCCCGCAACAACGTGTTTGTTGATGCCAAGAGTGGGGTGAGTGCCCGTTTGAGCATCACCGCCTTTGAAAATCTGCTGAGCACAGCCGAAAGACGCGCTCTCCAAAACGGGGAGGAGCATACCACGGTACGTCTGGGCGATTTTATGGGCATAATCCCCTCCATCACGGGGAAAATAGAACTGGTCTATGAAGGGGAGCAGGAAGGCGTATCGCAAGTGGCGCAGCAGCTTATCGGCGATGCGGTAAATACTCTTTTTGCGAAAAAATTCCCGAAGATCGAAAAACTTACCAAGGCCGGCGATGCAGATCCGTATGCCGATATCGTGGCCTGGTTTTTTGAGGAAAACGACTTTGAGCTCCTCGATTCATTTTCCGACGAGGAATACCGTGCGCAATTGGACCGAATAGGTCCTCTGGAAAAATTGGTGCAAAAATACCAGCCCGATACCGCCAAAAAAGACAGCTACTTTTTAAAGGAACTGGTATTGTGGGCGCTGGCTGAAAACAAGAAGCTCAGCAAATTTGGCCTGGGCAACGGTCTTCATTTTAAGGATGTTTACGGAGGATATATCAACGATCTGTAAGGCCATTGGGATGGTTTTGAAGCGGAATGGGAGTCTGAAAAGATTCGGTTTCAAATCTGTCCTGCGGCAATAAACAATACGGGCCAACGATGTTAGATCGCTGGCCCGAAATTTAATTTAATCGTAAACCTATTCCAATTGCCCGAACTTGCCCGAGCTATAATCGTTCATGGCCTGTAGCAGCTCTGCCCTGGTATTCATGACAAAAGGACCTTGGGCGGCTATGGGCTCGTTCAGCGGTTCCCCGCTCAATACAAGCGCTAGGGCATCATCCTTTGCGGCTACGCTAAAATTGCTTCCCTTGTTCTTAAAAAGACCAAGGCCATCGGTGGGTATTTCTGTACCATTGACCTTAATGTTTCCTTCAAGGACCAAAATGGCCGTATTGAAATGGGCGGGAAAATCAAAATTGGCCTCGCCCCCTTTGTTGAGCCGAACATTCATTAAATGCACTGGCGTAAAGGTGAAAGCCGGGCCTTTATGGCTCTGGTATTCACCCGCAATCACTTCTACCACACCGGCTTGGTGCGGCAGGGGCACTTTTTTGATATCACGGTGGCTTATTCCCTGGTACTTGGGTTTGTCCATTTTATGTTTGGCGGGTAGGTTTACCCATAGCTGTACCATTTGGAAATCGCCGCCCGCCCGGCTAAAGATTTCCTCGTGGTATTCCTTATGGAGCACGCCTGAGGCAGCGGTCATCCACTGTACGTCGCCTTCGCCAATCACGCCGCTGTTGCCGGCACTGTCGTGGTGGGCCACTTTGCCTTTGTAGGCAATGGTCACCGTTTCAAAGCCGCGGTGCGGATGCACATCAACGCCGCGTTGCTTGCTGGTGGGCGGAAAATAGAACTTGCTGTTATAGTCCATCAAAATAAAGGGATCCATACGTTCAAAGCCTACGCCCAAACCCGAGGGGATGTAATTGTGCACCCTAAACCCGTCGCCTACCATATGGGGGCGGGGTGGGGTCAACACCCTTTCTAATTCTTTCGTTTCCATAATTCGCTTTTTATGGTATTGTCATTGGCCAGACAATACTTTTTTACTGTTTAATATATTGCAGCGAGGCTATAAGCTTTATTTTGTCTGCTACTACCACGCTTCCTGCCTCGGTAACGGCATTCCAGGTAAGGCCAAAATCCTTTCGGCTCAACTGGCCCTCTACCTCAAAGCCTGCCTTGGTCTGGCCATAGGGGTCGGTCACCGTACCGTTGTAGTTGACTTCCAGTTCAATTTGTTGCGTTTTGCCTTTGATGGTTATGTCGCCAATCATCCTTTCTCCGTCAAAAGATTCCGATTTAAAGGTAAGATGGGCATGGTCATCGGCGCCAAAAAAGTCGTCTGACCTCAAATGGGTATCGCGATCCTTATTGTTGGTGTTGATACTGGCCACTTCCGCAGAAAACGTAAATTGCGCATTGCGGAAGGAGTCATCTTCGGCTTCTATCTTGCCGTCAAATTTCTCGAATCTTCCGGTTACGGTAGAAATCATCATGTGCCTTACCTTAAAATTGACTTCGGAATGTGCCGGGTCTATTTTCCAAAGGGTTGTTTTGTTGTTGTCCATAATATTCGTTTTTAATTTTCTACAAAACTAAGGATGGAATAATCGTTGTGCATTGATGTATGATAAGAAATGTACCCATACTATTTTGGGCGGCATTCCATGGTGATGGCGACAGCGGAATGCGGGCGCAGCTATACTGAAAATGCCAGGGCTTCAGAATAGAAAAAAACTTCCCCGGAAGGGTTAAAGGGTCAGCTTCTTATGGATGTCGTCCACATATTTGCGGAACTGTTTATCGGTGCTCGATAGGTTGTCCACGGTTTTGCAGGCGTGCAATACGGTGGCGTGGTCGCGCTGGCCAATCTGGGAACCGATGGAGGCCAAGGAGGCCTTGGTAAACTTTTTGGCAAAGAACATGGCCAACTGTCTGGCCTGTACGATATGCCGCTTGCGGGTTTTGGATTGGAGGGTATCCACGTCCATCTGGAAATAGTCGCTTACCACTTTTTGGATATAGTCTATGGAAACTTCGCGCTTGGTGTGCTTTACATAGTTATCGACAATCTTACGGGCAAGGTCGATGGTGATTTCCTTTTTATTGAAAGAGGAATGTGCGATCAAAGAAATGATGGCACCTTCCAGTTCGCGGATGTTTGTCTTGATGTTGTTGGCCAGAAACTCGATGATGTCTTCGGGCATTTCCACGCCGTCGCGGTAGAGTTTGTTTTTTATGATGGCCACCCGCGTGTCGTAATCGGGGTGGTTGAGCTCTGCGGAAAGCCCCCATTTAAATCGGGAAAGCAGGCGCTGCTCGATATCTATCATATCAACCGGGGCCTTGTCGCTGGTCAAGATAACCTGTTTTCCGTTTTGGTGCAGATGGTTGAATATGTGGAAGAAAACATCCTGGGTGCCCGCCTTGCCGGAGAGCAGCTGGATGTCGTCCACGATCAGGACATCTATGATTTGATAGAAGTGGATAAAATCGTTGCGGTTGTTCTTCTTTACCGATTCAATATATTGTTGGGTAAACTTTTCGGCAGAGATATAGAGCACCAATTTTTCGGGATATTTATCCTTGATATCAACACCAATGGCGTGTGCCAAATGGGTTTTGCCCAGTCCCACTCCGCCGAAGACCAGCAGGGGGTTAAATGAAGTGCCGCCGGGCTTATTGGCAACGGCCAGGCCTGCCGAGCGGGCAAGACGATTTGATTCGCCTTCCAGAAAACTTTCGAAATTGTAATTTGGATTGAGCTGCGACTCCACCTTTACATTGCGGATGCCGGGGATGACAAACGGGTTTTTTAGCTCCGGGCTTTTGTTTTTGAGCGGCACGTCAACCTCCTGCGATTGCATATTGCTTCGGTTGGTGCTGGGTATTTTTTCGGTAAAGGGCTGTTTGTTGCCGTAGGTGTTTTCCATCCTGATGATGTACACCAGTTTGGCGTTTTGGCCCAGTTCCTTGGTAAGGGCCACTTTCAGTATCTTGACATAGTGCTCCTCCAGCCATTCGTAGAAGAACTTGCTGGGCACCTGTATGCTCAGCGCGTTGTCCGTGAGTTTTACTGCCTTAATGGGCTCGAACCAGGTTTTGTATGCTTGCGAGGTGATGTTGTCCTCAATAAAAGCCAAACAATTGTTCCAAACCGATTCCGCAGTTCTGCCCATAGTTAAAAGTTCCGTTTTTCCGTTGTTAAAAAGGTGTGGCTAAAAAATAGGGGATGGAGTGCTTTCCGGGGCCATTTCTTAGCAATGCAAATATGTGAACAAAAAAGTTATAAAAAAAACCACTTCGGGGTTGAATTATTAGTTTTTTTTCCTCATACTTCCTTAGCGATAAAACTACAAAAAAACTTTCTTTAATTGACCGGAAATTTTGAAGAATACACTTACACAAATTAGGGTGCGCTATGGCGAAACCGACCAGATGGGCGTGGTCTATTACGGCAACTATGCCCAGTATCTGGAACAGGGCAGGACCGAGTGGTTACGCGGCCTGGGCTTTTCATATAAATGGATGGAGGCAAACAACATACAGTTGCCCGTGGTGCATTTCAGCATTGATTATAAGCAGCCTGCCTACTACGACGACCTGCTTACCGTAAGGACCACCTTAAAGCAAATGCCGAATGTGAAAATTGAGTTTTATTACGAAATTTATAATGAATCCAAACAACTTTTGGCCACGGCAACCACGGTATTGGTTTTTGTGAACAGCAGTACAAAAAAATTGACCAAGGCACCCGACTATCTGCTGGAAAAACTTTCTGGAGAAAACTTTTAGAAAAGTCACAAACCGCAAACCCGCCTGCCGGACGGGCAGGTTCCAAATCTCGAAAATTGAGGGCTTATTTTTTGGTGATTTTTACCTTGTAGGTATTTTCAAACAATTCATAAATACGTTCGGCATCTTTCATTCGCACGGCGATTTCAAACGTACAGGCCAGTTCCATTATCTGGCTTACCAAGGTGATGTTTTCCTCCTTTATAATGCGCATTACCGTATTCATTTCTGGGTATTCAAACTGAAGCAAAAAGGTCTGGTCAATGGTACGTTCCACTATTTTGGAGGCTTCCAGGGCCCATTGTGCCGTGGTTTTGTAGGCCTGGATCAGCCCGCCCACGCCAAGCTTGGTTCCGCCGAAGTAGCGTACGACCACCACCAAAACATCGGTTAGGCCAAAGGATTGCAACTGCCCGTAAATGGGCATTCCCGCGCTATTTGAGGGTTCGCCGTCGTCATTGGCCCTAAAGTGTTCATAGTGTTTTCCCAACTGCCAGGCATAGCACCAGTGCCGTGCACTGTGGTGCTGCTTTTTGAGTTGCTCGAGGTGTTCCTTGGCTTCTTCCTCAGAGGAAATGGGGAAGGCATACCCAAAAAACTTGCTTCCTTTCTCTTTGAAGAGCACTTCCTTTGAGGGTTTTACGAGGGTTTTATAGGTATCTTTTTCGGGTTTCAAAATTTACTGTTTTACCATTTTTCCAAAGCGATGAATATTATTCCCAAAATGGCCAGCCCAATGCCGATCCAGTTTTTCACCAATAATTTTTCCCTAAAGAGCAAAATGCCCAAAAGGGTAGAGCACATCACGATGGCCACGTTGTTTACGGTAAATATACCCGAACTTTCAAGAATATTGCTCCGCAGTGCCTGCACCAGGAAATATACCGAAAAGTAATTGGGAATGCCCAATACGAAGCCGCCCAAAACATTTTTGAATTGAAACCTAAAACTGCCGCGCAAGGCCTGAAAACCAAAAACCAAAAACCCGATGAAGCCCGCCGTGCCGTAAATGGCCGCCGAGAAAATGGGGATGTCGTCCTTGCCAATAAATTCGCCCTCCAGGTATTTTATGGTGGTATCGATGATGCCGCTGCCCAAAAATACCAGCAGGGGAAAGATAAAGTTGGCCGGTTTTATTTTCAGTCCTTCAGTCGTTTTTATGGAGGCCAGATAGACTGCCGCCAGTGCCAGGATGATCCCAATGGCTTTAAAGACGCCCAAGCTTTCACGATAGTAAACCAAACCGAATACTATGGGAATCACCACGCTCATCTTGGTAGCCACCGAAACCACCGAAAGTCCACTGCGCTGGGTAGTGAGGGCCATCAAATTAAAGACCGTGATAAAAAGCACCCCCAGCCCCAGGGCAAAGGGAAACCAGGTTTGTCGTGGTACCAGCGAATATTCGATAACCGTGGGCTGAAGGACGATGCCGCAGAAACAGGCCATGACATAATTGAAGACAATGGCCTGCATGGTATTTATTCCAAAACGGGAAAACAGCTTAAAGACCACAAATATCATGGTTGACGAGAGGATGCTGAGCAAAAGCGCAATCACAGGTGCGGGTTTTTATAGATTAGCAAACTATCGTTCTTTATTTTCTGCTTTGAAATCAAATCGCCTTTAAAACCAGGGGCCTTTACGCCTTCAGTGAAACTGACATAGCCGGTAAAGACGAAAGCCTCATCCCAGAGATTGGCATCTATAAAGGCCTGCAGGGTCTTGGCGCCGCCTTCAATGATTACGGATTGAATATTTCTTTGAAAAAGCGAAGTGCAGATCTGTGGCGGAAGGGAAGCCGAAAAGTCAATTTTTTCAAAGCACGGGTTTCCTTCGGTCTTTGTTTCCTTTTCGGTATAAACAAGGGTGGGGGCGCCTTGGTCAAAAACCGATGCATTTTTCGGCAGCCTTCCGGTCCTGTCGATAACAAGGCGCACCGGGTTTTCCCCGACCCAATCCCGAACGGTCAGTGATGGATTGTCTTGCTGTACCGTTTGGGTGCCTACCAAAATTGCCTGCTCCTGGGCGCGCATTTTGTGCACAAGCTGTCGGGAGAATTCATTGGTGATCCACACGGGTTTGGTTTCCTTTCGGGTAGCGGCCTTTGGGGCGATAAAGCCATCGGCAGTCTGTGCCCATTTCAGGATGATATAGGGCCGTTTCTTTTGGTGGAAGGTAAAGAACCGTTTGTTCAATTCATTGCATTCCGCTTCCAGAATGCCCACAATTACATCGCAGCCGGCGTCCATCAACTTCTTTATGCCCCGGCCGGCCACTTGTGGGTTGGGGTCTAGGCTGCCCACCACCACTTTTTTAATTCCACTTTCAATAATTAAATTGGCGCAGGGCGGTGTTTTCCCAAAGTGGCTGCAGGGTTCCAAACTTACGTAAATGGTGGCTTCCTTCAACGAGATGGCACCACTCGCACTCGCAATGGCGTTTACTTCGGCGTGCGGCTGCCCGGCCTGGTAGTGCCAGCCCTCGCCAATAATGGTGTCATCGTGCACCAGCACACTGCCCACCAAGGGGTTGGGATAGGTGGTGCCCAGACCATTTTTGGCCAGTTGGATGCAGCGCAAAATATATTTTTCGTGTATCTTCACGGCGTAAAAATACGAGGATTTACTTAGAATGAAGGCACCCATCATCAGGCTTATCGAAAAGAAGGACAATGCCCATATAGCCAGGGTTATACGCAGCATACTGGAAGATTTCAACGTGCCCAAGGTTGGCACCGCCTATGCCGATAAGGCGCTTGACCAAATGTTTGAGACCTACCAAAAACCCCGGGCGGCCTATTTTGTGGTGGAGCAAAACAACAAAATAATTGGTGGCGCCGGCGTGGCCCCGTTGGACAATTATGACGGCAATATCTGCGAGCTGCAAAAAATGTATTTCCTTCCCCAGGTACGCGGGAAGGGGGTGGGGGCACAAATGATGCAATTCTGCATCGCCAAGGCCCGCGAATTTGGATTTGAAAAGATATACCTCGAAACCATGGAATATATGACGCAGGCCCAGAAACTGTATAAACAGAGCGGCTTTGATTATATTGACGGGCCCTTGGGCAATACCGGCCACTTTTCCTGCCCGGTCCATATGCTAAAAACTTTGTAAAAGCCCAAATGTTACCCCCAGCGCAGTCGGGAGGCTTAAATAGATGAAATTGTTGAAGGTCTCAGAATTAAAATCCAACTTTGAAAATTCACTTTCGGAACGGTATCCTTCGGAAGAGATCCAATCGTTTTTCCATATTTTATCCGAAAAATATCTGCAGCTTTCCCGAGTGGAAATCGCTTTAAATCCCGAGAGGCCCATTTCTGAAGCCGAGGCCGAAAAATTCAGGCAGGCCTTGCTTCGGTTGCAAAAAGATGAGCCCATACAATATATAATAGGCGAGACCGAATTTTTTGGCCTTCCGTTTAAGGTAAACAAGCACACCCTGATTCCTCGGCCCGAAACCGAGGAACTGGTCGCGTGGATTTTGGAAGATTGGGCAACCAGAACGGAGAATTTGGAATTGCTTGATATTGGCACGGGTTCGGGCTGCATTGCGGTGGCGCTTGCCAAGAATCTTCCGAAGGCAAAGGTCTCGGCTTTTGACATTTCAGTAGCGGCCTTAAAAGTAGCTCGGCAAAACGCAGTAATGAATGACACGATCGTTGAATTCTACAAAGACAATATTTTAAAATTGGGACCGCCATCAAAGCGGTATGACATTATTGTCTCAAACCCGCCCTATGTATTAGAGACCGAGAAAAGCCAAATGAAACCGAATGTTTTGGATTATGAGCCTGAAAAGGCACTCTTTGCTCCGCCCTGGCACGATTTGGAGTATTATATACCCATAATAAGTTATGCGGTAGATTTTTTACGGGATGGCGGGGCATTATATCTGGAGATCAACGAAACCAAAGGGGAGGAGTTGTTGCGATATCTGGCCGCTATGGGGCTTTCCAAAAATGAACTGCGCAAAGACATCTTCGGAAAACCCAGAATGATCAAGGCCCAAAAAGAATATAGGGCTCTTTATGTTCCGTATAGCCCCAAAGACGAACGTACCCAGGAAGGCTTTGTTTCTATTAAGGATGCGGAGGAGTATATCCTTTCCAATCTTTGTGATTTCTGCAAAAAGGAGCTTGAAGAAAACCCCAATACTGTTACGAGCTGTGAAATGGAATGGTGTGTTCAGGAAAAAAAAGTATCTTTATATGATGATGAAATAGAATGGGAAAATATCCCGTATTATCCACCAGATGAACAAACTTGAAAAAATATGCGTTTTCTGCGGCAGCAATGAAGGCAACGACATGGCCATCATTGAAGCGGCGCGGAAACTGGGCAAGACCTTTGCCGAAAAGGAGATAACCCTGGTTTACGGCGCCGGAAAAATTGGGGTGATGGGCATCATTGCCCAAAGCGCCCTTGACCACAACGGCAGGGTAGTGGGCATTATCCCCAATTTCTTAAAGTTGAAGGAGGTAGTGCATTTGGGCCTAAGCGAGCTGATAAGTACCGAAAACATGCACGAGCGCAAACTGAAAATGCAGGAGGAAAGCGATGGTTTCATTGCCCTGCCCGGCGGTATGGGCACCCTGGAAGAGCTTTTTGAGATAATCACCTGGCTGCAATTGGGCCTGCACCAAAAACCCATTGGCCTGCTCAACGTAAACGGTTTTTTTGACGATCTTATCAAGATGCTCGAGACCATGGTGCGCAAGGGGTTTTTGACCATGGACAATTATGAGCTTCTATTGGTCGATACCGATCTGGACAGACTGCTGCAAAAGATGGAGGAGTTCAAACGCCCCGATGTACCCAAGTGGCTGAACGAGGAGCGGACCTAAAGGAAAATTGTTTTTCCCAAATCATTTCAGCCCGCTTTATTTTATATTTGTTGCATGAACATTGAGCAACAGATCAGGCAGCTCCGCGAGGAACTACGCGAGCATAACTACCAATATTACGTACTGGACAACCCCACCATCCCTGACTATGAGTTTGACCAAAAACTCAAACAGTTACAGGAGCTGGAAAAGGCCCATCCCGAGTTTTACGATGCCAATTCGCCCACGCTGCGGGTGGGGGGCGAGGTGACCAAGCATTTTGAGACCGTTTCGCATACCTATAGAATGTACTCTTTGGATAATTCGTATTCCAAAGAGGATCTTGAAGATTGGGAAAAGCGCATTGAAAAAGCGGTTGATGGCGAGGTGCAATTTACCTGTGAACTGAAATACGACGGGGCTTCCATTAGCCTGACCTATGAAAATGGACGGTTGAAAAGGGCCGTAACCCGTGGCGACGGGTTTCAGGGGGATGATGTTACGGCAAACGTAAAGACCATCCGCTCCATTCCGCTGCAGCTGAAGGGCGATTATCCGCCACTGTTTGATATCCGTGGGGAAATTATCCTGCCTTTTGAAGGTTTTACAAAGATGAACGCCGAAAGGGTTGAAGCTGGGGAAGAACCCTACCGAAACCCAAGGAATACGGCCTCGGGTAGCCTAAAACTGCAGGACAGTGCCGAAGTAGCCAAGCGGCCCTTGGATTGTCTATTATATAGTATAGTGGGCGAAAGACTTCCCTTTAAAACACAGTTTGAAGGCCTCCAAAAAGCCCGCCAATGGGGGTTTAAGGTTCCAGAAGCCGCCAAACTGGCAAAAAATCTTGACGAGGTTTTGCAATTTGTGAATTATTGGGATGTGCACCGGCACGAGCTGCCCTATGAGACCGATGGGGTAGTGGTGAAGGTAAATAGCCTGCAGCAGCAGGAAGAACTGGGCTATACCGCCAAGTCGCCCCGTTGGGCCATGGCCTATAAATTTAAGGCCGAACAGGTGAGCACGGTGTTAAGGCAGATAACCTATCAGGTGGGCCGCACGGGCGCCATCACTCCCGTGGCAAACCTCGAGCCGGTAGAACTTGCCGGCACCATTGTAAAGCGCGCCTCACTGCACAATGCAGACCAGATTGAAAAGCTCGACATCCGCGAGGGCGATACCGTTTTTGTGGAAAAAGGGGGCGAGATAATCCCGAAGATAATCGGGGTTGATTTTACCCAGCGCGACCCCGGTTCCAGTCCCACGGAATACATAACCGAATGTCCCGAATGCGGAACAACCTTGGTCCGAAACGAGGGCGAGGCACAGCACTATTGCCCAAATACCGAAGGCTGTCCGCCACAGATCATCGGCCGCATCCAGCATTTCATTTCGCGCAAGGCGATGGATATTGAGGGGTTGGGCGGCGAAACCGTAGCGCTTTTGGTAAACAACGGGTTGATAAACAATTATGCCGATTTGTATCTCTTAAAGGAAGAACAGATAATTCCGTTGGAACGAATGGCGCAGAAAAGTGCCGAAAATATGGTAAAAGGCATCGAGGCCTCCAAAAAAATTCCTTTTGAAAGAGTGCTCTTCGCCTTGGGGATACGCTACGTAGGCGAGACGGTGGCCAAAAAATTGGCCAAGCATTTCAAGAGTATCGATAATTTGATAAATGCTTCCGAAGAAGAACTTACCGCGGTTGACGAAATAGGCGAGCGCATTGCCCAGAGCGTGGTGTCTTTTTTTGCTTCCGAAGAAAACATTGCCACCGTAGAGCGTTTAAAAACTTACGGCCTGCAATTGGAAATTTCGGCCGAAAAGTTGGCCAACCAGACCGACAAGCTCAACGGAAATTCTTTTGTGGTCTCGGGTGTTTTTGCCAAAGTATCGCGCAACGAACTGAAAAAACTTATCGAGGACAACGGCGGCAAGGTGTCCAGCTCTATTTCGTCCAAGACCCATTATGTGGTGGCGGGCGACAATATGGGGCCAAGCAAAAAAACCAAGGCCGAGAGTTTGGGAGTGCCAATCATTTCAGAAGATGATTTTTTCGAAATGGTTTCCCACGGGGTTAATGGTTAATTGTTAATGGTTGTTTGGGATTTGGGATTTATATGGGTAATATGTGGTAGATTCTGGTTTCAGGTTTTCTAAGTTTCGTTTTGCCGAAGTAGCCTCCAGGCAGATGAAAAACATACTTTTTAAAATGTTATTTTTACATTACAAGATTTGGGCGTACCATGTTGAAGAAGTTAAAGCAACACTCGTTAAAGAAAAATATTGAAAAAAATCTGTCGCGCCGCGATTTTTCACAGCGGAACGAACCCTTGCGGTATTTGGGTTTTGTGGTGGACGAAGCTTTTTTTGATGATTTTGAAACCCTGTATGGATTTGGAAACGACCTTGGGCTACAGCGCAAGGACATAAAGATTTTCACCTTTGTGGAAACGCGCCGAAAAATACCTTCGCTGCGGCAAAACCAGATCACCAACAAGGAATTTACTTGGCGGGGAGAGATACACAACCAAAATGCGCGGGAGTTTCTCGATTTCCCGTTTGATGTGCTCATTGGCCTTTACCAAGGAAGACACGAGTATTTGGGTGCCTTGGCCGCACAGAGCCGGGCCAAATTCAAGATAGGCTTCCACGGGGCGGACGAGCGGCTTTATGATTTACTTTTGACCGTTGATCCCAAAAATCCGGAGGCTGTTAAAAGTGAAGTAAAAAAATATATGAAAATCTTTAAAAAAATAGATTGATATGAAAGCATTGATAGGCACAGGCGTGGCCCTAATAACGCCATTTAGGGAAGATTTTTCGGTAGATACCGAAGGATTGGCAAAAGTGGTCAATTTCAACATTGAAAACGGAATTGACTATCTGGTGGTCCTTGGCACCACGGCCGAAAGCGCAACCCTTTCAAAGGAAGAAAAGGAATTGGTAATAGAGACGGTAGTTTCGGCCAACAAGGGGCGGCTGCCGCTGGTTTTAGGCATAGGCAGCAACAATACCCGGGAGGTGATCGAGGAAATAAAACAGCGGGACCTTTCGGCCTTTACGGCCATACTTTCCGTTTCGCCTTATTACAACAAGCCAACCCAAGAAGGCATTTACCAGCATTTTGCGGCCATCGCCAATGTTTGCCCCTTGCCCATTATCCTTTACAACGTCCCCGGCAGGACGGCCTCCAACATTTTGCCGGAGACGGTCGTGCGTTTGGCGAATGATTTTGATAAAATCGTGGCCATAAAAGAAGCCGCGGGCGATATGGTACAGGCTATGCGTTTGATTGCCGGCTGCCCAAAGGATTTTCTGGTCATTTCGGGCGACGATATGATTGCCCTGCCCATGGTCCTTGCTGGCGGCGCGGGGGTCATCTCGGTGATTGGGGAAGGCTTTCCGCAGGCATTTTCAAAAATGATCAAGCTAGGCCTTGACAAAAAGGTAGGCGAGGCTTATGAAATCCACTACAAAATAGCTCCCGCCATCGATTATATTTTTGCCCAGGGAAATCCGGCCGGAATCAAGGCCGTTTTCAAGAAATTGGGCCTATGCGGAGACACGCTGAGGTTGCCGTTGGTAAACGTTGACAAGCAGCTTCAGGATAAAATTGACGCTTTTGTCAATGAATTTTAAAAAAGACGCAATTGCCCGGGTGCGTTAATTTTTTCAAAATAGGTATAAACAGTAACCCCAAAGGCCATATTTTAGCCGAAGAATAAGTTTTGTCCAATCCCCTTTATTTCCCTATTTTTGCACGATGTTTTTAAAACCAATGCGTTTACCCTTATTTTTAGCACTTTGCCTTGCCTTAATACTCTCGTCCTGTAGCGAATACCAGCGCGTACTCCGCAAAGACGATATGGGCAAAAAATTTGTCATGGCAGATTCGCTGTACCGAATTGGCAAGTACCGAAAAGGCCTTAAACTGATGGAACAACTGGTGCCCGCCTACCGTGGAAAGCCACAGGGCGAGAAGCTTATGTTCATCTATGCCAACACTTACTACAATTTGGAAGATTACTATCTTTCCGGCTACCAGTTTGAACGGTTTACGCAGGCCTATCCGCAGAGTGACAGTGTGGAGGTGGCAGCGTTTAAATCGGCCAAGAGCTTTTACCAGCTTTCGCCCAGATTTTCGTTGGACCAAAAAGATACCTATAAAGCATTGGAGAAATTACAGGAATTTATCAACCAATACCCCAATTCCGGCAAGCGGGTAGAGGCCAACCAGCTGGTGGCCGAGCTGCGCCACAAACTAGAAAAGAAGGAGTATATGGTAGCCAAGCAATATTTGCACGTTGAAGATTACAAGGCGGCCATTGAGGCTTTTGACAACTTCATAACAGACAATCCCGGATCGGAATACCGCCAGGATGCTTTTTACGGCAGATTCGTGTCTGCATATAAACTGGCCATCAACAGTATACCTTCCTTGGTGTACGAACGTCTATTGACGGCCAAGGGATATTACAATGACTTTATGAAGTATTATAAAGATACCGAGCTGGCAGCAGATGCTACAGAATACTACCAGGATTTGGAAATTAGGCTCCAAAGCCCGGAAACAGAACCCAATAGTTAATTAATTATTTATTATGGATATCAAAAATTCAGACGCGCCCATCAATACAGTTACCCTGGATAGGAATTTAATTGATGCACCCACCAATAATATCTATGAGGCCATTTCGATTATTTCCAAAAGGGCCACACAGATCAATGGCGATATTAAAAAAGAACTCCTCGAGAAACTGGATGAGTTTGCCACTTACAACGACAGTCTGGAAGAAATCTTTGAAAACAAGGAACAGATTGAGGTTTCCAAGTTTTACGAGCGA
Source organism: uncultured Aequorivita sp. (assembly GCA_964431895.1). Lineage (GTDB taxonomy): Bacteria > Bacteroidota > Bacteroidia > Flavobacteriales > Flavobacteriaceae > Aequorivita. The sequence goes on along the minus strand of CAYSLM010000022.1, from coordinate 682 downwards.
TTGCCCAAGCCCCACGCCCTAGCCATACAGGAGTGGCTGGAAGGAAAAATTTACTACCGCAACACCAAGGAGGAAGGGGAGGTTAATGGTTAATGGTTAATTGTTGATGGTTAATTGTTATTTGTTATGGTAATTGGTAGTAGGGGCTGACCCTTGGCACAACCTGTAATCAGAAATAAAAAAATGGCTGTTTTGAACGGGAAAAATATCTTGCTTGGCGTTACCGGCGGGATTGCCGCGTACAAAACGGCTTTTTTGGTTAGGCTTTTGGTGAAAAAAGGTGCCCGTGTAAAAGTGGTCATGACCCAGGCCGCCAAGGAATTTGTTACTCCGCTCACCCTTTCAACCCTTTCAAAAAACGAAGTATTTTCTTCTTTCACCAATGAAGAAAACGATCCCGATAGCCATCGGGAGGCCCAATGGAACAACCATGTGGAGTTGGCCCTTTGGGCAGATTTATTTTTGATTGCCCCGGCCACGGCCAACACCCTTTCCAAAATGGCTCATGGCAACTGCGACAATTTGCTGCTGGCCTGCTATCTTTCGGCTAAATGCCCGGTATATTATGCCCCGGCTATGGACCTGGATATGTACCAACATCCCTCCACGGCAGAAACTTTTAAAAGACTCGAAAACTTCGGCAATATCCAGATTCCCGCCGCTTTTGGCGAATTGGCCAGTG
>CAYSLM010000021.1:0-27722 GCA_964431895.1 uncultured Aequorivita sp. | reverse complement strand
AGTTGGTAGAGCACCTCCCTTTTAAGGAGGTGGTCCTGGGTTCGAGCCCCAGCCAGGTCACTAGATAGGCTGAAAGGTTCGTTGGGCCCCGATTGTAGCGACAGCGGAATACCGGGAAGCCCCAGCCGAAAAATAAAAAGTTAAGCCGTTGGTTTAGCTTTTTTTGTTAGGGAAGCTATCTTTTTCCGAAACATATTGAAATAAAAGTATCCACCCGGGTGCTGGAACTGGTAGACAGGCATGGTTGAGGGCCATGTGTCCTTTGGGCGTGTGGGTTCAAGTCCCATCCCGGGTACTTTTTTCATCAATCTTTCCCCTCTCCCATAGTATCTCCATTGCGGCCGTTTGTTTTTTTGAAGAACATGAAGTTGCCACCCATGGACCAAAGTGTTTAAAGAAATACGGCTTTATATAAACAGATCCACTTCTTTTTTGTAATTTCACTTGTGAATTCAAATTTATTGTTCTGTGGTCAAAACGCAATTCGGCATAAAGGATCTGGAAAACCTCTCCCAAGTTAAGGCGCATACCATAAGAATTTGGGAGAAACGATACAACCTTCTCGAGCCAGACCGTACCGATACCAACATCCGCAAGTACGACCTGGAAAATCTGAAAAAACTCCTCAACATTGTCTATCTGTACAATGCCGGCCACAAAATATCTAAACTTGCCAAGTTAAAACCTACTGATCTTCAGCAATTGATAAAGGAGAATATTGTGGGTTCAGACAACGAATATTCCCAGAACTTGTACAAGTCGGCCATGTTGGAGTTTGACGGCGATCTGTTTGACTCTACACTTCAGAAAAACCTGGAAGAAAAAAGCTTTCGACAAGTATTTGCCGAAATTTTTGCTCCCCTACTCAATGAAACGGGGGTTTTATGGCATTCGGGCACCATTGACCCCTCCCACGAGCATTTTCTTTCCGAAAAAATAAAACACGCCATCCTTCGGCAAAGCCTGCAACTGAACGCGCCCGTGCGTGAAGACGCCAAGACCTTCGTACTGTATCTGCCCTATGGCGAAATCCACGAGATAGGCCTGCTTTATGCCAATTACGAACTGCAAGCCGCCGGCCACAACACTATCTATCTGGGCGCTAACATTCCACTGGATAGCCTAAAAAATGTTTTGCGTGCCAAAAAGGAAATCATATGCGTCACCTATTTCACCGTGTATCCTGAACAAGCCCAAATAGACCAATACATCGAGCAATTTGAAAAAGAAGTATGCCAGCCCAACCCTTGTGAACTCTGGGTACTGGGCAAAAGGGACAACACCAGCACCAAGTTTCCCAAAAACATAAAATTTATTCCGCAGCTCGATCTCTTTATTGAACAGCTCTCCCCTTTCGCAAAGCCTGAATAACCGCAAAACGAAATTTGATCGTCCCGCCACAGCCTGGGGAAACCCATTCCATTTTTGGAAAAATCTTTCTATTTCATCAAAAAATAAAATTTAGGCCTCTCATTTTTGTTTAATTTTTTTCTATATTTGTTAAACACCATGAAAGTGATTGCGGTTATTGGTTCCGGTTTTTCCTCACTTGCCGCCGGGTGCTATTTGGCACAGGCGGGAAACAGGGTAACGATTTATGAAAAAAACCCAACGGTAGGCGGAAGGGCACGCCAATTTACGAGAGACGGCTTCACCTTTGATATGGGCCCCACCTGGTACTGGATGCCCGATGTATTTGAACGTTTTTTTGCAGATTTCGGAAAAACGCCACAAGATTATTACAGTTTGGAAAAGCTCAACCCTGCCTATAGGGTCTATTTTGGGCAAAACGACTTTATCAGCATTCCCGACACACTCGAAAAAATTTATGCCGCATTTGACAAGGAAGAAAAAGGAAGCGCGGCGAAGCTCAAGAAATTTATGGCCCGGGCACAGGACAACTACAATATTGCCATAAAAGATCTGGTCTATAGGCCAGGCGTGTCGCCTTTGGAATTGGTTACCGTACCAACCTTTAAAAAAATTGGACAGTTCTTTAGCACCATAAGCCGCGACGTGCGTCGCGAGTTTACCAACCCCAAGCTCATCTCAATTTTGGAATTTCCCGTGTTGTTTTTGGGCGCCAAACCTTCAGATACGCCTTCGTTTTACAGCTTTATGAACTATGCCGATTTTGGGCTGGGCACCTTTCACCCAAAAAAAGGAATGTTTTCGGTAATAGAAGGTATAAAAGATCTTGCCGAATCACTTGGCGTTACCATAAGGACCGGGGAGAACATTGAAAGGGTAATCGTTGAAAACGGAAAGGCCGTCGGCATAATTTCAAATGGAAAAAAAATTGATGCCGATGTGGTGCTGAGCGGCGCAGACTATCACCATACCGAGAGTTTATTGAAGCCAGATCACCGCCAATATTCCGAAAAATTTTGGAGCAAAAAGATTTTTGCCCCCTCGGCGCTATTGTTTTATGTGGGTTTTGATAAGAAAATAAAAAACGTAGATCACCACACCCTATTTTTTGACGTCGATTTCGAAAAACATTCCCGTGAAATCTATGACTGTCCCACATGGCCAGAGGAACCGCTATTTTATGCAAGTTTTCCCTCAAAGACCGATGCTTCGGTAGCGCCACCGGAAAAAGAGGCCGCAATTTTTTTAATTCCTCTGGCACCCGGGCTGGATGATATTCCCGAATTGCGCGAGGAATATTTTGAAAGAATCATGGCCCGCTTTGAGAAAATCACCAACCAAACAGTAAGAAATAACGTTATATTTAAGGAGTCGTTCTGCATCAATGATTTTATAACCGATTACAACAGCTATAAGGGCAATGCCTACGGATTGGCCAACACGCTTAGGCAGACAGCTTTTTTAAGACCGAAACTTAAGAGCAAAAAAGTAAAAAACCTTTTTTTTACGGGCCAGCTCACGGTGCCCGGACCGGGCGTTCCGCCGGCGCTCATTTCCGGAAAACTGGTGGCTGGATTAATTGAAAAAGAAAAGAAACAATGAAAGAACTTTTTGATACCGTATCCAAAAAATGCAGCCAAGAGGTAACCCGCACTTACAGCACCTCTTTTTCGCTGGCTACCCGGCTCTTGGGGCCAGCCATCAGGCAGGATATTTACAACATTTACGGCTTTGTGCGCCTTGCCGATGAAATTGTTGATTCCTTCCACGATTATGACAAAAAAGCCCTCTTTGACCGCTTTGAAAAAGAACTGCACCTGGCCCTAGAGCAAAAAATCAGCCTCAATCCCATTTTAAACGCCTTTCAGGAAACAGTGCATAACTATAAAATTGATCCTGAGCTTATCAATACATTTATGGCCAGTATGCGGTTGGACCTCACAAAAAACGTTTATGCCACTACTGAAGAATTTAACGATTATATTTATGGCTCAGCAGACGTGGTGGGGCTCATGTGTCTTAAAGTATTTGTAAAAGGCGATCCGGAAAAATACCTCGGACTAAAGGTGGCTGCCATGAATCTGGGCTCTGCCTTTCAAAAGGTAAATTTTCTGCGCGATTTAAAAGAGGACCACGATATGTTGAACCGCACCTACTTTCCCAATACCAACCTCGATGCGCTCGATGAGTTCTCTAAAACCAGGATAATCCAGGAAATTGAAGAAAATTTCAATCTGGGTTACCAAGGCATCCTCCAATTGCCCCACGATTCCAAATTGGGTGTTTTCGTCGCGTACCGATATTATAGGAGACTGCTAAAGAAGCTTCAAAAAACACCGGCAACAGAAATAAAAAATTCGCGCATACGCGTTCCGAACCTAGAAAAAATAGGACTTTTAACTCGCAGTTATGTGAAATATCAATTAAATTTGGTGAAATAATGGACACAGCGAGATGTCAAAATCACACATTAAAATATCCTAAAACACAAATCGGAGATTAATTAAACAAAATGACAACAGTTCTTTGGATATTGATTTTTATTGCCACCTTCTGCGCCATGGAGTTTATGGCGTGGTTTACCCATAAATACATCATGCACGGCTTTCTTTGGAAACTGCACAAAGACCACCACCACAAGGATCACGGCAGTTGGTGGGAGCGCAATGATTATTTCTTTCTGTTTTACGCCTTGGTGAGCATCAGTTGTTTTGTGGGGTGGAGCTATTTCGGGTTTTGGGCCGGACTGCCTATTGGCCTGGGGATATTTGCTTACGGCGTCACCTATTTTTTTGTTCATGACATCTTTATCCACCAACGTTTCAAAATGTTCCGAAACGCGAATAATTGGTACGCGCGCGGTATTAGGCGGGCGCACAAAATACACCACAAACATTTGGGAAAGGACAAAGGCGAATGTTTCGGGATGCTGCTGCCGCCATTAAAATATTTCAAAAAGTAGGCTATGTGGCACTTGTATCTTCTGCTTGACCTGGCTTCTTTGAGCGTCCCCCTTCTTTTCAGTTTCCACCCAAAACTGCAGTTTTACAAGCTTTGGAAATACTTTTTCCCGGCCACCTTCCTGATGATGGCCGTTTTTGTGCCCTGGGACATCATTTTTACCCTAAACGGCTTTTGGGGCTTTAATGAAAAATACCTTTCCGGCATCGTTTGGGCCAATCTGCCTATGGAGGAATGGCTCTTTTTTATCTGCATTCCCTACGCTTGCCTGTTTACGATTTATGCTTTTAAAAACGTTTGGCCACAAATATCCTTTGCGGCCAAAACCACACAAATCATATATTTTTCGCTCCAAAGTGTATTGATCATTACCTTGCTCTACGCCTACGATCGATGGTACACGGCGGTTAATTTTGGTTATGCCATTGTGCTACTGGGCTTGGTCTATAATTTAAAAAGAGATGTGCTTCGGCTTTTCTTTCCGGTATTCGCCATCCTTCTTATTCCATTTTTTATTGTGAATGGCTACCTTACCGGAAGCTGGATAGATGAACAGGTAGTTTGGTACAACAATGCCGAAAACCTGGGCCTTCGGATAGGTACGGTTCCTATTGAAGACAGCATCTACGCCCTGAGTATGCTGCTCACCATTTATGTGTTGATGGAAAAATTCAGGGAAAGGTTCGCTTCCGCGGAAAAAACGGCTTAGGTGCTTTTCCATAAAAAAGAAGGCAAATTAACACCATTAAAATTTCATCTCCAATAGCTTAGCCTATGTAATTTGATTTGGTTTTTGCATTACTTTTATCGCAAAAAAAAAACCGAGCCGTGATACATCCCAATACAAGTTTAAAATTTATAAGTCCCGAAGTAGGCTTTGGCGTGGTGGCCACCGCCTTTATTCCCGCCGGAACAATTACCTGGGCCTTGGACGCCCTGGACCGGGAATTTACCCCAGCCGAAATGACAAAGATGGACCCGCTATACCACAAGACGCTTGAGACCTATTGCTACCGAAACAAAAAGGGCAATTATGTACTGTGCTGGGACATAGGCCGCTTTGTGAACCACAGTTTTAAAAGCAATTGCATCACCACCGCCTACGATTTTGAAATTGCCGTCCGCGACATCCATCCCGGCGAGGAATTGACAGACGACTATGGCTACCTGAACGTGAGTGAGCCCTTCCGGGGAATAGATGAGGGCACGCGACGCAAGACCGTCTTTCCCGACGATCTCCTGAAATATCACAAAACCTGGGACAAAAAGCTTTTAAAGAATTTTCCTCTCATCACAAAAGTTGACCAACCTCTAAAACCGCTCATAAAGCCAAAGGTCTGGCAGGAGATTGTAGCTACAATCGCAGGTTCCAAACCTATGAAATCAATTCGCGAAAACCATTTCCCTGGTTAGGCGGCTTAGTCACTTGTCTAATAGCTCGTCGAGAAGCACCCTTATTTTTTGGCTGTCCCATTTGGCCACCCCCGTTTCATTTATCACGATCTCCCCTTCTTTCGAAATCAAAAAAGTGGTGGGTAACGCTTGGGATTGCAATACCTGCGGGGCCGCATGCGATTGGTAGTACACCGGAAGTGAATATTCATTTTTATCCAAAAACCGCTGAACCTTTTCAGGATTTTCTGAGGTTACGAAATAGAAGTCAACCCGCTCTGAATAATCGTTGTACAATCTTTGGAACGATGGCATTTCGGCAACGCAGGGCGGGCACCAGGTAGCCCAGAAATTCAAAATGACTACCCTGTTTTCCGATTGGTCAAAATTCACTTCCTGTCCGGTTGCAGTGTGAAGTGGCCACGAATAGTCCCCTAGGGTTTTGCGGTCTTCCACCGCTTCCTCTGAAGGCGAAAACGAAATGAGCCGTTGCACAAAAACCTGGATGGGCATCCGTGTTTGCGGAATAATAAGCAAAGCCAGGAAAACAAAAAACAAGATATTGCTCCAGTGTTTTCGTATAAACTTCATTGGTGTGTTCAATTAACAAAAAACCTCACAGATCTCCAAGACCTGTGAGGTTTGGTATTTTTACATTTTTGTTTAGGCGTTCTGCTTCTTGATCAAGTTCAAGGCCGAGCCTTCGCGATACCACTTTATCTGGGCATCGTTATAAGTATGGTTTGCCTTGATGGTATCCTTGCTGCCGTCTTTGTGCACTATTTCCAGAGTCAAGGGTTTGTTTTCCGAAAAATCGGCAATATCCACAAAGTTGAAGGTATCGTCTTCCTGAATAAGGTCGTAATCGGCCTCATTGGCAAAGGTCAGCGCCAGCATCCCCTGTTTCTTCAAATTGGTTTCATGGATACGCGCAAATGACTTCACCAAAACCGCCGCCACGCCCAAATGTCGGGGCTGCATGGCTGCGTGCTCGCGGGAGGAACCTTCGCCGTAATTATGGTCGCCCACAACTATGGTTTTTACTCCCTTGGCCTTGTACTCCCGTTGTACATCGGGTACGCCACCGTATTCACCGGTAAATTGGTTCTTCACAAAATTGGTCTGCTTGTTAAAGGCATTTACCGCGCCGATAAGGGTGTTGTTTGCAATATTATCCAAATGCCCTCGGTAGCGAAGCCACGGCCCGGCCATAGAAATATGGTCGGTAGTACATTTGCCATAGGCCTTGATCAAAAGTTTTACGCCTTGTAGCTCTTCATCTTTTATAGGAAGGAAAGGCTCCAGCAATTGGAGACGCTCGCTATCCTTTGCAACCTTTACCTCTACGGAACTTCCATCTTCCCTTGGGGCCAAATAGCCGTTGTCCTCCACATCAAAGCCCTGTGGCGGAAGTTCAAGTCCGCGGGGTTCATCAAGTTTTACTTCTTGTCCCTCTTCATTGATAAGGGTATCGTTCATTGGGTCAAAATCCAATCGGCCAGAAATTGCGATGGCGGCCACCATTTCTGGCGAACCCACAAAAGCGTGGGTATTTGGGTTGCCATCGGCCCTTTTGGAAAAGTTCCGGTTAAAGGAATGCACGATAGTATTCTTTTCATCGCCCTTTCTATCGCTACGGTCCCATTGGCCAATACAGGGGCCGCAGGCATTGGTAAAGATGGTAGCGCCCAGGTTTTCAAATACGTCCAAGAGGCCGTCGCGTTCGGCCGTATAACGGATTTGCTCAGAACCGGGATTGATTCCGAAGTCGCTTTTGGGTTTTAATTTTTTATCGACAGCTTGTTGGGCAATGGAGGCCGCACGGGTCAAATCTTCATACGAAGAGTTGGTACAGCTACCTATCAACCCCCAATCTACTTTTAGGGGCCAATCGTGTTTTTTTGCCTTTTCGCCCAGCTGGCCCACTGGCGTGGCCAAATCTGGGGTAAAGGGGCCATTGAGATGTGGCCGCAATGTAGACAGGTCAATTTCAATAACCTGGTCAAAATATTTTTCGGGCTGGGCATAAACCTCGTCATCGCCCGTAAGGTATTCTCGAATTTTATTGGCCTCATCGGCTATTTCAGCGCGGTCGGTAGCGCGGAGGAAGCGCTCCATGGCATCGTCATAGCCAAAAGTAGAAGTAGTGGCGCCAATTTCGGCGCCCATATTACAGATGGTTCCTTTACCGGTACAGGACAGGTTTTTGGCCCCGGGGCCGAAGTATTCCACAATGGCACCCGTTCCACCTTTTACGGTAAGGATACCCGCTACTTTAAGGATAACATCTTTTGAGGCCGTCCACCCGTTGAGCTCCCCGGTGAGTTTTACGCCTATCAATTTGGGAAATTTCAGTTCCCAGGGCATTCCGGCCATTACGTCAACGGCATCGGCACCGCCCACGCCTATGGCTACCATCCCAAGGCCACCGGCATTTACGGTGTGGCTATCGGTACCTATCATCATTCCGCCGGGGAAGGCGTAATTTTCCAAAACCACTTGGTGGATGATTCCGGCTCCGGGCCTCCAAAAGCCGATTCCGTACTTATTTGAAACCGATTCCAAAAAGTCGAAAACCTCATTACTGGTTTCGTTTGCGCGCCTCAAATCTGGGGCGGCACCTTGTTTGGCCTGGATGAGGTGGTCGCAGTGAACGGTGGTAGGAACAGCTACTGATTTCTTTCCGGCCTGCATAAACTGAAGCAGCGCCATTTGTGCCGTGGCATCTTGGCAGGCAATTCTATCGGGGGCAAAATCTACATAATCCTTTCCGCGTTGGAAAGCTTTGTTTGGAGTGCCATCCCACAGATGGGAATATAAAATCTTCTCGGAAAGTGTGAGGGGTTTCCCGGTAATCTCGCGGGCTTTATCGACCCGTTCGGCCATTTGGGAATACACCTTTTTTATCATGTCAATATCAAAAGCCATAGTTGTATTTTTAGTTGGTTGCGAAAGTACAAAAAATTGAATAATTTAAAAAATATTTAAAGAAGTTGCCCATTCAGTGAACATGCTTCATTAAATATAAATAATAATTGAATTTATTTGTCGATTTCGTAAATTTATATGTGAAAAATTAAGAAATTGAAAAAAGTAAAAATCAAAAAACAGGATTTAAAAAAGAGAGGTTCCCTTTATCAAAACAAACTTTTGATTATTTCCTCAATACTTAAGCCTTCAGCCTCGGCCTTGTAGTTTTTTATCAATCGGTGGCGGAGTATTCCGATGGCGGCTTTTTGGACATCTTCAATGTCCGGGGAGTATTTTCCGTGAAGGGCGGCGTTCGTCTTGGCAGCCAAAATTAAATTCTGCGATGCTCTTGGCCCGGCGCCCCAATCAATATACTTTTTCACTATTTCGGGTGCCGATGCACTGTTGGGGCGGGTTTTGCCCACCAAGGCCACTGCGTATTCAACTACATTATCGGCTACGGGGATTCTTCGTATCAATTGTTGGAAATCAATAATTTCCTGCGCCGAAAAGAGGGGGTTTACTGCTTGCGTTTCACCCGTGGTGGTTTGTTTAACGACCTCAATTTCTTCCGAAAAGGAAGGGTATTCCAAATTGATCGCAAACATAAACCGGTCCAATTGCGCTTCGGGCAAGGGATAGGTTCCCTCCTGCTCTATGGGGTTTTGGGTGGCCAGTACAAAATAGGGCAGATCCAGTTTATAATGGTGGCCGGCAACCGTAACGGCACGCTCCTGCATGGCCTCCAGCAGGGCTGCTTGGGTTTTTGGCGGGGTTCGGTTTATCTCGTCTGCCAAAATGATGTTTGCGAAAATAGGCCCTTTTATAAACTTAAACTCGCGGTTCTGGTCTAAAATTTCAGAACCCAAAATATCACTGGGCATCAAGTCTGGCGTAAACTGGATTCGTTTAAACTTGAGTCCAAGTGCCTCTGCAACGGTATTGACCAAGAGGGTTTTGGCCAAGCCGGGCACGCCGATAAGCAAGGCGTGGCCGCCAGAGAAAATGGAAAGCAGCACCTGCTCTACCACCTCATCCTGGCCAACAATTACTTTTTTTATTTCTGATTTAAGGGCGTTGTATTTTGAAACAAGTTCTTTTACCGCTGCAACGTCTGACATAGTTGAATCCGTAATTATTTTTTTAACCAATTTCCTGCAAAATCACAGTCTTGGTAATCCTGGTTGATGCTAATATAGGTATCTTTTATTTTTTCGTTTTGCCATTTGTTGATAGCCTTTATCTGCTTTTCGCGCAGGGCGAGCTGTTTGATGCGCTCATAGTCCTTGGCATAATCGGCCTCGTGCTCGGGGTATCTTTTGGTTACGGTAAGTATTTTTAGGCTACTCTTTCCGGTGCGGTCGCGATCGGTAAAGATTTTGGAGGTTTCGCCTTCCTTGAGATTGTAGACTTGGGCGCTGAGGGTGGGATCCATTTTGGTGAGGTCAAACTTGGTGTCAAAAGTCAAGGGATTTATCAACTGGCCACCGTTATTTCGGGTTTCCTTATCGTCTGAATATTTCCGGGCAGCTTCGGCAAAAGTAATTTCGCCCGAATCGATTTCCTTTTTGATCTTTTCGATTTTTTTCTGGGCCGCATCAATGGATTCCTGGGTAACTTCGGGAAAAATCAAGATGTGGCGCACGTCAACCTCCTGGCCACGTATTTTTTCCACATAAAGAATGTGATAGCCAAATTCCGTTTCAAAAGGTTCGCTTATCTCACCTTCCAAAAGGGAGAAAGCCTTGTCCTTAAATTCCTTGGCCCAGGGGGAGTCTCTTTTTACACCGGTATAGAGCCCTCCCTTAGAGGCGGACCCGGGATCTTTGGAGTAGAGCACTGCCTTGGTGGCAAAACTGGCCCCATTGTCAATAATATCGGCCCGCATGGCATTGAGCTTGGCAATGGCTTCATCTTTGGCCTCTTGGGTGATTTCGGGATCAATCACAATTTGTGCGATTTCAATCTCAGCACTAAAAACAGGCCGTTCCGATTGGGGGATGCCATAAAAAAAGGTACGTACTTCCTCCGGGGTCACCTCTACCTTGTCAATAACCTTTTGTTGCATCATGCTGGCCAGCTTCATATTCTTGTTGGCCTCAAAAAGCTCGCTTCTAAGTTGGGCGATGTTGTCCTTTCTATAATAGGCGGCCACCTTTTCCTCACTGCCCAGCTCGCTTATCATATATTGCAATTGCTGATCGATCATCCCGTTGATTTCAGCATCGGGGACGGTTATGCTGTCCTGTTTGGCCTGGTGGGCATAGAGCTTGTCTTCCATTAATTTTCCCAACAATTGGCAACGGCTTACGTCTTCAATGGAAATGCCCTGCGACTGCATTTCGAGATAGGCCTTGTCAATATCGCTGTCGAGGATCACATAATTGCCCACTACGGCACTCACGCCCTCGGCCTTATACCGTTTGAACGGTTTTACGGTATCGCGCTGTACGATCTGCTGTACCAGCAAGGAGTCCTTGCTCTGTACCACGCCGGTACTATCTGGCTCCAGCACCGTTTGTGCCTGAACTACCGCCGCGCACAACAAAAAAGGAATAAAAAACCTATTGGGGGTCATAAATTTCAAAATGGTTTGTTTCAATAGCATCTCTTGTAATGTCTGTTTCTAATTTTTTTATGAGTTCCAGCTTTCTCTTGTTCAAAATAATCTGCTTCAGGGTAGGCTTTACGTAGGAAAGTGGCGCAGTATCATTGGGATAGCGAACATCTTCAATTTTCACCAAATATACCCCTAATGAATCTTGCAACTGCGAAAAATTGGATTTTTTTAACACTTCCTCGGTCTTCCCTTTTATGACGGGCAGTGCGTTGAGCAACACGTCTTCCTTGATCCAGGTTGAATCGTTGAAATTGGAGGCGATAAATTGGTAATTATGGCCGTTGAGCGATTTGCGGTCCTTCTCATTGTAGCGGTCCAGTTTCTCCCTGACAGACGCAAGCCCATCGTAATTGGGCGGAAGCTGCACATAGCGCATTTTCACCAAGAGCACCTTTTGCTTAAAATTTTCTTTGTTTTCCTCATAATAGTCCCGGTACTCCCTTTCAGTAATCGCACTGTCCAATTGCCGGCTTACAATCACGTTTTTATAGGCTTCGGTAAGCAGGTCATTTTTATATTCCTGCACCAATTTATCAAATCGCGCAAGTTGTTCTGGCGACAGATTTATCTTGGCCTGGCCAATGAGCAGCTTTTGGGTGGCCCAGCGGGTAATGAAATTGTTGACAATGAGCGTACTGTCTTCCGGCGAGGTGTTTTCGGAAATCAACTTGGCAATATCAGACTTATAAAGGTAAAAATCGTTTACCCGGGCCACGACATCTCCTTCAGCTTCCTTTGGTTTGAAATATTCACAGGAAGCTAGAAATCCGCAGCATAAACCTATATATAGTGCCTGCCTTATCACTTCAATCTTTTCTTGATGCGCCTCAGGGTTTTCTTGTTCACCTCAACCTTATATTTGTTGTGGAGGCTTCTCATCCAGGAATCTTCTACGTCGTTCTGAAAATTGCTCAGCACCTTGCCTTTTACATCTTCCAGATCCTTGGGTCCTGGGGGAATAAGTTCATTTACCTTAACCACGAAAAATGAATCGTTGCTTTGGTAAATCTTTGACACCCCTTTTAGTGGTTCAAAACCCTGGGGCAGTTCGCGGGCATCGACTTCAAAAGTGCCTATGGTCTCAATAACGTTTATCTTATCTTGGGTGTTGAGCGCAGCCTTTATGTCTTCATCGGTCTTGCCCTGTTGGAGCAATTGCTGAACTTCCTGGGCCAGGCTTTCGGAAGTGGCGGCATATATTTCGGCATCTACGCGCTCCTTCCAATTGTACTGCGATTTCGACTTGGCAAAATATTCCTTAAGGCCCAAGGTATCGTTTTTGGCCCGTTGCCAGATGTTTTTGTCCATCACATCAAAAATGAGCAGTCCGTCACGGTATTCGCCAAGAATGGCGGCATACTCTTCGTTTTCAAATTCAAGGCGTTCCTTAAAATAATCTTTCAGCACCTTGGTCCTGAACTCATCATAATAGTCAACCAGGAGTTTTTCCAACGAACGATAGGGTTTGGAAGTTTTTTGGCGTTGCTCGATATAATTTGCAAAATCGGAATAGGTAGCCTGCCTATCGCCAATGGTAAAAAGCGTCTTGTTTTCGGAAGCGGGTATGGGTTGTGGGGTCCATTTTCTCTTTAAGACATCTTCCCCCACATAGGTATCAAAATACGGCAGAAAGCTTTCGCCCTTTTTAAATCCGTACATTTCCATGATCCTTTTATTGGTGGCACTGCTCACTATCTTGGAGCGGTCGCCTTCGTTCACCTTTTTCTCAAGTTCAAGATATTGGTCTTCAAAACTGGGTTCGGCAAAGCGTTCATTCAGCCGAATGATATGCCACCCAAAATCGGTCTTAACGGGCTGGCTGATATCACCGGGATTTTTTAGGGCGTATGCGGCTTCCTCAAATTCGGGCGCGCGCAGTTCTCCTTTTCTGAACGGCTTCAATTTTCCGTCCATAATGGCCGAATTCTTATCGTCGGAAAACTGCTTGGCAAGTTTCTCAAAAGACTCGCCCTGCTTTACCATAGCCAGGATTTCATTGATGCGCTCCTTGGGGTCAAAATCGCGCGCCCCTTTTTTATCGGAAATCATAATATGCGAAACCGACAGTTTTGGCATACGCTCCCTGCGGTCGTTCACCTTTAAGATATGGTAGCCGAAACTGGTGCGGATTATATCTGAAATTTCACCCTCCTTGGTATTGTAGGCGGCAGACTCAAACGGATAGACCATATCAAAGACCGAGAAATAGCCCAAATGGCCGGCACTTTTCTTGGCCCCGGGTTCCTCGGAATAGTTTTTTGCCAGTTCCGAAAAGTCTTCCCCTTTGAGGGCCCGCTCGCGAATGTTCTTTATCTTGTTGTAAGCGGCCAGGGTATCGCTGGGCACGGCCTCATAATCTACCCGCACGAGTATATGGGAGGCATCAATCTCTTCCTTACTACGCTCGTAGGCCTCGCGGGCGAGTTTTTCTGTAATTTGGTTTTCGAAGAGATAATTCCGCGAAAGCTGGTCACGGTACTTCGAAAACTCCTTTTGAAAAGTTTCGTCCTGGTCAAGGCCCTGTGCCTCGGCTTCGGCAATCTTCAGTTTATAATCAATAAAAAGCTGCAGGTACCCATCAATGTCCTTTTGCGATTCGTCCTGCACCAGATCGAGGTTTTTCTTGTACACACGCACAAATTCATCGGCATACACGGGCTTGCCGTCCAGGGTCAACAATACCTCTTTCTTACTTTGCGAAAAAACCGTGGTGGCACTCAAAAAAGCCACCAAGCATACGGAAACTAATTTTTTCATCTTTATTGTATAATTTTTAAATGAAGCGTGGCAAAAATAGCAAAAAGCTTCGGGAACTTACCTTTGAATCGCAAACGATTTTATAATGCGAATAGTGTTTTGATTTTTCATAAAAATTGCAGGATTGCGTACCTTGCGACCCCACTGGAACAGCCGGACACATTTTTGTCTAAATAAAAAAAATGGTTTTAAAACCGCCAGCCATGAGTGAACAAGTAAAACTGATATGGGATTTTAGGGGGCCCAATGCCCAACACATTGCCCAGCACCACGCCAAGCATCTCAAGGAATATGCCGAAGCAAAAAACATGGCCACCGTCCTTATTGGCAGTGAGGCGGCGGGCCCCATGCACCACCTTGCCTTCATGGTGGTAGAGGAAGTGGCCGCCCATGAGCTGCGAAATATACTTAAACCCAACCGCGGCCAATGGTACCGGCCTGAATAATCCCGCTTTTTCTCAGTAGCTCTGGGAACATTTGCGTAGCCAACTGCCTGTCTATTTGCAATTTTTATAGTAATATTGCGCACTAAATAATAAAAAAGATTACATATGAAATTTTTAAAGATTGCCGTATTTTTTGTGGGCCTCACCGCCTTTGCCCAGAGCAAAGTGGGCGCAGTTGACGTGGAGTATATCCTTTCCCAGATGCCGGAACTTGAATCGGTGCAGACTGAGCTGGAAACATACGGAAAGCAACTGGATATAGACCTCAACAAAAAAGTGGAGGAATACAGAAAACTTGCTGAAACATACAATAACGAGCAAGCCGGTTATACCGAAGAACAAAAGGCCGAAAAACAAAAAGCATTGATGGATATGCAAACCGATATCCAGAAATTTCAGGAGAACGGCACCAAATTGATGGAAATAAAACAGCAAGAGGCACTAAAGCCACTCTATGAGAAAATAGGAAATGCTCTAGACAAGATTGCCAAGGAGCAGGGCTATACCCAAGTGTTGCAGACTAGTCCAGACATGGTTTACCTCGATCCGAATTATGATCTTACCGTTCCTATTCTGTTGGAACTTGGGATAACCATAAATACGGAGGGGGAAGGAAAATAAGCTTCCGGATTTCCTATAAAAATAGCGTGGTGCCACTTATGGGCATCACGCTATTTTTATGTGATTCTTTAAAGAAGAATTCCGCAACCACCAACAGTTACGAAGTGATTTATCGACTGTAATTGGGCGCTTCCTTGGTAATGGTAACATCGTGCGGATGGCTTTCGGCGATACCGGAGAAAGTAATCTTGACAAATTTGCCTTGGATTTTTAGCGTTTCCACATCCTTTGCCCCGCAATAGCCCATTCCGGCTCTCAGCCCGCCGATAAATTGGGTCATGCTTTCCACCAATTCGCCCTTGTATGGCACCCGGCCCACTATGCCTTCGGGCACCAGCTTTTTGATATCATCCTCTACATCCTGGAAATAGCGGTCTTTGGAGCCTTGCTTCATGGCTTCGACGGAGCCCATCCCGCGATATGACTTGTATTTTCTGCCTTCATAGATAATGGTTTCCCCGGGCGACTCCTTGGTTCCTGCCAGCAACGACCCGAGCATCACACAGTCTGCCCCGGCAGCAAGGGCCTTTGGAATATCACCGGTATAGCGGATACCGCCGTCGGCAATTACCGGCACCCCGCTATCCTTGATGGCAGCCGCCACTTCAAGCACGGCTGAAAACTGTGGAAATCCAACGCCTGCCACCACGCGGGTGGTGCAGATGGAGCCCGGCCCAATACCGACCTTTACGGCATCGGCCCCGGCGTCAACCAAATATTGGGCGGCACTGGCGGTAGCTATATTGCCCACGACCACATCGAGGTCTGGAAATTTTTCTTTTACCTGTTTTAGCACATCTACCACCCCGCGGGTATGGCCGTGGGCGGTGTCGATGATAACGGCATCAATCTGTGCGTTTACCAAGGCCTCTGCCCGCTCCACCGCATCGGGCGTAACGCCTAGGGCCGCCGCTACGCGCAAACGGCCGTACTGGTCTTTATTGGCGTGGGGCTTCTGGGTTAGTTTGGTAATGTCTCTAAAGGTGATAAGCCCCAACAGTTTTCCATCGTCGCTTACCACGGGCAGTTTTTCAATTTTATTTTGCTGAAGGATAATCTCGGCCTGTTTAAGGGAAGTGCCCTGGGCCACGGTTACCAGATTTTTTGAGGTCATTACCTCGCTGAGCTTCCGTTTCAAATCCTTTTCAAAACGAAGGTCGCGGTTGGTTACTATGCCTATGAGTTTGCCCTCGGTGTCGGTAATGGGGATTCCGCCTATACTGTACTCGCGCATGGTATTTTGCGCATCGCCCACGGTATTGTGTTTCTGAAGGGTGACGGGATCGATGATCATTCCGCTTTCGGCACGCTTTACCTTTCTTACCTCGGCGGCCTGCTTTTCGATAGACATATTTTTGTGAAGCACCCCTATACCTCCTTCCCGAGCCATGGCAATGGCCATAGCGCTTTCGGTCACGGTATCCATGGCGGCCGAAACTATGGGAACGTTGAGGGTAATATTTCTTGAAAATCTACTTGCAATAGAGACTTCGCGGGGCAGAACTTCGGAATAGGCAGGCACCAGAAGAACGTCGTCATAAGTAAGGCCTTCTCCCAGGATTTTGTTGTCGTGTGCAGTCATGACAATTAATTTAGCTATCGTAGAACCGAAAGCGGTTATGGATTAATTGCGTGCAAATGTACTACAATTTCTTCAGTTATCTTTTTCTGAAGCCATTAAATAATGACGGGCAGCATAGAAAAATCTCCCTACTGAAGCATTTTAAAATCGGACCAATTCCAGACGATGCGTTATTAAATAGGAAAACATATTTGGTTTTAAACCCATGTGGAATCAATTTCCTCCAGAATTTAGATAGGCTATGATTGCCTTGCGGATATCAGCCGCTGTCTCGTTTTCCTTTGGGGTGTAAATTTTGAGTACATCGGGATTCTCGGGTGTCAAGAAAGGAATATCCAACCCCTTCAGCAGAAAGTCGCTAATGGCAATGGTGTAGGTTTTATTGTCGAATATCCGCTTTCCTTCCACATACCAAACGCCATCGCTGTGCTGTGCAAAGTTGTAGCGCTGTAGGTAGGCCCCCGATCCACTTTGCTTTTTGCCATATTCTAGAACCTGGGATAGCAACTTTCCTTTCAGGTCTATCTTGAGTACGCTTCCGCCGAAAGGCAAGATCCTGAAGATGTCGGTACTGGTGAGGTCGCCCAACAATTTATCGTCAATACGGATAGAACCGCCGTTGACCACGGCCCCATCAACCCTATTGCCATAAGCAAAGGCCATAGCCTTTGTAATGATCTGCCCCAGGTTGGTCTGTTGGCTTCGGCTGGCGTCATCGGTGCCGTCAAGGGGAGTTTTGGCGGTATAGATGACCTCGTTGGGTTTTTCAACCACGTCCTTCAGTTTATCGTCGAGCAGGGCCTCCCATTTGCTTACTACGCGCTCCACTTTTGGGTCGGAGGGTATCTTATCGTCAACATAAACCAAATCTGATGTGATATAAAGATATTTCGTCCTCAGGTTGTAGATCAACGTGTGCACCCAGAGGCTTTTGGCATTGGCATCGGCCTTGGCAATAATGGTACGGCCCTCTTTTATGAGCATATTGAAGTGCTCATGGCCGCCCATAATAAGCGGAAGATTCCGGAGGCGTTTGGCAATTTCGATATCCTCATCAATGGCAACGTGGGTAAGGCCCACCACGATATCGGCTTTTTGGATAGCCTCATTGTAGGCCCTTACGGCATTTTGGTAAATATCGCCATAGGCCACATAGGGTTTGGGATTGGAAGGAATGGTGACGCCAAACACGCCAAACTTTACCTTGTTGCCATCGGGATCAACAGCGGTGAAGGTGGTAAAATCTGAAATGGGCACGTTGGAATATTCATATTTGGTGCTGAAGGGCTGGATGGTATTTTCGGTGGCGTGGCGCACATTGGCCGAGGTCCAGTTAAATTGCGATTCATTGAGCCGTTTCTGAAGCTGTTCTTCGGTAAGGTCAAACTCGTGGTTGCCGAAGGTTACCAAATCGATATCCATGGCATTGAGCACGTCTACCATTTGCTTGCCGGCCAGCCGCTCCCCATCTACTTTGATGGTTCCCAGGAGGGAAGGGTTAAGAAAGTCGCCTGCCAGGAAGAGATAGGTATTGGGAAATTCCTTTTTTATGGAATCGCGGATATGCGCCACCCGTGCCAGCCCGCCGTATTTGCCCCCGTTAAGCGGCGCAATTTCATATACGTCATTTATCTGTACAAATTTTAAGGTGATGGCCCCGGCACCCTTGATTGGGTCTTCTGGTACAGGGCTCAAAATATCGCAGGCAGATAGGAAAAACCCCATAAGTATTGAAAGCAGTAATACTCTTTTCATATTAATGATATTTGGTAAATAGTTTAGTTGCTTCGTTGTGCGCGCTTTCAAAGGACATTGGGCTGATGTTGTACGAAACTTTTTCAGCGGTGAAATAGCTGAGCATTTTTTCGGTGGGCATATTCCCCGTCAATTCATCCTTTGCCATCGGGCAACCTCCAAAACCCTGTATGGCACCGTCAAACCTGCGGCAGCCGGCCGTGAAGGCGGCGTCGACTTTCTCGTACCAGGTGTTTGGAGTGGTGTGCAAATGCGCACCAAATTCAATGTGGGGATATTTGGGGATCAAGTTACTAAATAAATATGAGATAATATCGGGTGTTGATGTACCAACGGTATCGCTTAGTGAAAGAATTTTTATTCCCAAGGCCGAAAGCCGTTCGGTCCACTGGCCCACGATCTCCTCATTCCACGGGTCGCCATAAGGGTTGCCAAAGCCCATGGACAAGTAGGCCACCACTTCTTTGTTGTAATTATCAGCCAGGTTAAGGATTTGGTCTAAGATAGCCAATGACTCGGCAATGGTCTTGTGGGTATTGCGCATCTGGAAGTTTTCCGATATGGAAAAGGGATAGCCCAGGAAATCAATTTCAGGATGCTGTACCGCATCCTGCGCCCCCCGAAGATTGGCAACAATGGCCAGAAGCCTACTTTTGGTAGCCGAAAGATCAAGCCCTGAGAGTACCTCGGCCGTATCGCGCATTTGCGGAATGGCCTTGGGAGACACAAAACTGCCAAAGTCGATGGTATCAAAACCGCAACGCAGTAATGATTGTATATATTTCACCTTTTGCTCCGTTGGAATCCAGTCCTTAATACCCTGCATGGCATCGCGTGGGCACTCTATTATTTTTACTTGCTGCATTGCCTCAAAGATATGAATTCCTGCGAATGCCGGAATCTTTCGATCTTTAAAAAAGACGAAATTAGAACGTGGAAATATTTTGGGCGAAGAAAATTTCCATCAAATAATGTTTATATAATGGATTCAAAATCTTAGGGAGAAAATAGGTTTACATTAAATATTTAATTACCTTTAATACAGTTTTTTAAACATAAAATATTTTTTCTAACAATTAATTTATTATGTCATGAAATGGAATATACTACTTTGGTCTATTGTATTGTCGGCAATGGTCATTGGTTGTTCCGACAATGTTTCTTCTTCGGATAAAGAAAACAAAAATTTTGAGAACGCTAATCTGTTGGGCAATAAAGTAATTACCAAACTTGCTCACGATAAGGATTTTAGAACCATACAAGGTGAATTTGAGGTTTGGCAGACCAAGGACAATGAGATCGTCCTGTTGGGAAAGGACGATACCGAGCGCAATCTGGTCATCCTTCAAGGAGCCGATAAAAAAACGAACTTGAAAGACGGAAACTATGAGATAATCTACCTAAAACATTCCGTGCTTTTGAACAACCTCGATAATGGAACTTTAAGTTACTTGCGGGTACCCAAGCCTGAAGAGGCGGCCATTACCGAAAAGGTGGACCAACAGGATTTTGACATTAAGTCGCGCATAGATGGTTTCGGCCTTATTCTGGCCTATCTCGATTATAAAAACAATCCCGAATTGGCCGTAAAAACATTGAAGCAACAAGAATCGATCACCCAGTACCTTTCCTCGGTAATGGGCGACCGCGGCAATTGTGGCAGCGGTGGCCCTGGGGCAACTTCCTGCTCCGTTGCGCCGGAAGGCGGTGGAGGCTGTTCGGTTTCTTGCGGGGAGGGTTATTATGCTTGCTGCAACTTCAATTGCTATTGTGTTCCCGAGCAGGGCTGACGAAAGGATCGCAATTTTTTATAGAAAATCCACTGAATGGCCAGTGGATTTTTCTTTTTACGGTAAAACAATATACAGACCAATCCCGATAAAAACGAGAATTTGCATATATTTTAGGAAGCTGCCCATACTTTCCCATTCCAGAAGCAAGTTAGAAATCCGGCCGGCGGCCAAGGCAATGGCGGCAAAGGTGACAAAGGAGACCACCATAAATGTAAATCCCAAAATGTAGAACTGCATCACGGTGTTGCCGTTCTCATTCCACAGAAATCCGGGGAAAAATGCCAAAAAGAAAATCATCACTTTTGGATTGACCAAATTCATAATCACCCCTGTTTTGAAAAGTTGTAAATAGGATTTGTTTGGAGCCTTTTCTGCCAGCGAAATGTGAGCATCCGTTTTATACACTTTATAAGCCAGATAAAACAAATAGCAAGCTCCCAAAACTTTTATTCCGTAAAAAACCGTTTCAGAAGCTGCAAGAATAGCTGAGATGCCAAAAGCCAAAAGTGTAGTGTGTACAATGCAACCGCTTATGAGGCCCGCAGTGGTCGCTATACCGCTCCTGGCGCCATTGGCCAGCGATTGGGAAAGCACAAAAATATTGTCCGGTCCCGGCGCAATGGCAAGAGCAAGGGTCGCGATAGAAAATGAAATCAAGGTTTCAACCATAAAGAAAGACTAAAGACCGCTGCGCTTTAGGACGTAAGACTTAAGACGCCTAGATTATTTAAATTAGAATGTTTATTTAATTTCATCATTGGGTTCTGAAGTTGTCCTACGTCTTAAGTCTTACCGTTTTACTTCCTATTTAGTATCGCTTTGTTTATTTCCTTTATCAAGTCCGGGCCTTCGTAAATAAAACCCGTATAAAGTTGTACCAGACTTGCGCCGGCATCCAGTTTTTCCAAAGCATCTTCTGCGCAATGGATTCCGCCCACGCCAATTATCGGAAAAGCGCCCCTACTCTTTTCCGAAAGAAACCGGATCACCTCCGTAGCCCTTTTTGTTAAGGGTTTTCCGCTAAGGCCGCCCATTTCTTTTTTATTTTCAGACGCGAGCCCTTGGCGGGAAATGGTTGTGTTTGTGGCGATAACGCCATCAATTTGGGTGGTTTCAACAATCTCAATAATATCCAAGAGCTGTTCATCGGTCAAATCGGGGGCAATTTTCAAGAGGATGGGCTTGCGTTTTTCCTTGGCATTATTTCGGTCCTGAAGTGCCCGCAATAAATCTGTCAATGGCTTTTTCTCCTGCAGTGCCCGAAGGTTTGGCGTATTTGGCGAACTTACGTTTACCACAAAGTAATCCACGTAATCAAAAAGGGCCTCAAAACAATTAAGGTAATCGTTTCCTGCCTCATCATTGGGCGTAGTTTTGTTTTTGCCAATATTTCCGCCTATCAAAACCCTCCGGCTGCTGGCCGGGTGACGGTTGGGCTTTAACCTTTCCACGGCTTCGGCCACTCCGCCATTGTTAAATCCCATTCGGTTAATGATGGCGGCATCTTCCCTTAACCTGAACAGTCGGGGCTTTTCGTTGCCTGGCTGTGGTTTGGGGGTGATGGTACCTATTTCTATAAACCCGAAACCAAAATTCGAAAGTTCCTTATACAGCTTCGCATCCTTATCAAAACCGGCGGCCAGACCTATAGGATTTGGGAATTTCAATCCGAAGAGCTCGCGCTCCAGTTTCTTGTCTTCAACCTTATAGAGATTTCTGAAAATACTTCCAAAACCAATTTTATGGAAAAAGCGAATAAGCGAAAAGGTGAAATGGTGGATTCTTTCAGGATCGAAGCGAAAAAAAATGGGCCGGATAAGAAATTTGTACATGGTTGAAAAGTATAGCACAAAAATACATTAACTTGTCAATTTGTTATTTTTAATATGCGTTATTTTGTATGATTAAAAGAAAAATTATGATTGAAAAACAACACCTTATTGACCGTTTTTTTAGTTATGTGACGGTCGATACCGAAAGCGACCCTAAGAGCGATACCACCCCGAGTACCGAAAAACAATGGAACCTGGCAAACGAGCTGGTGGAGGAACTAAAGCAGATAGGGATGCAGGACGTTACCATAGACGAAAACGCCTACATTATGGCCACCCTTCCGTCCAATGTAGATCGGGATGTGCCCGTTATTGGGTTTGTCTCACACTTTGATACTTCGCCCGACTTTACCGGAGCCAATGTAAACCCACAAATAGTTGAAAATTATGACGGGAAGGATATCGTCCTCAATAAGGAAAAAGATATTATTCTTTCTCCCGATTATTTTGAAGATCTCTTGCTCTACAAAGGCCAGACCTTGATCACCACAGACGGTACAACCCTTTTAGGTGCCGATGATAAGGCCGGGATTGCCGAGATTGTCTCGGCCATGGAATATTTGATAAACCACCCCGAAATCAAGCATGGAAAAATCCGCGTAGGTTTCACCCCCGATGAAGAAATTGGCAGAGGAGCCCATAAGTTTGATGTGGAAAAATTTGGGGCCGATTGGGCCTATACCATGGACGGCAGCCAGGTAGGCGAACTGGAATACGAAAACTTTAACGCGGCGGGCGCCGTGGTAACCGTAAAAGGAAAAATAGTACACCCCGGCTACGCCAAGGGCAAAATGGTAAACAGTATGTATATCGCTACAGACTACATCAACTCCCTCCCCAGGCTTGAAACGCCTGAGCACACCGAAGGCCGCGAAGGGTTTTTCCACCTCCACAATATCCACGGCACCGTTGATGAGACCACGCTGGAATACATCATCCGCGATCACGACAGAACGCATTTTGAGGCCCGCAAGGAAATGATGGGCAAACTAGCCGATGAACTCAACGAACAATTGGGGGAAGAAGCCGTAACCGTAGAGATAAAGGACCAATATTACAATATGCGCGAGAAGATTGAACCGGTCATGCATATAGTGAAAATAGCCAAAGCGGCTATGGAGCAAGTGGGCATCAAACCTATCATAAAACCCATACGCGGCGGTACCGACGGCTCACAACTAAGCTACAAAGGTCTTCCTTGCCCCAATATTTTTGCAGGCGGACACAATTTTCACGGCCGCTATGAGTACGTGCCCGTGGAAAGTATGCAGAAAGCCATTGAGGTAATCGTAAATATTGCACAGCTTACCGCCACAGACCTTTCCAAGTTTAAAGCGGAAACGGAAGAATAGTTTTTGCAGGCCCGCCATCAAAGGCGGTCCCAAACCTTCGGGACAAAAAAAGAAACTCCCTCAACTATTTTAAAAGATAGAGAGGGAGTTTTTATTTAAAAGAGGAACAATAAAATTATTTTTTCTTTTCCACTTTGGCCGCATTCAGTTTGGCCGTACGCTCCATGGAGATCGCCGCTCTTTCAAACTTGATTTTTCCGGCGCCGCACTCAATCACACAGGTTCCGTCGTCGTACAGATCAGTTATTTTACCGTGTATGCCACCAGTGGTAATGACCCGGTCGCCTTTTTTGAGTTGGGCGGCAAATTGTTTTTCCTGTTTGGCCTTTTTCATCTGGGGCCGAATCAGGAAAAGGTACATGACCACAAACAGTAAAATAATCGGTAAAAATCCTTGAATATCTCCCATAGCAATTTAGAATATCAAATTTTTAAGAAGTTGGAGCTTTTGCGCCACCGTTTTTAGGGTTTACAAAGGCCTTGATGGTCAAGGTTTCGGTACCCGCCTTGGTATTGGTGGTAAGCGTTACGGTCTTGCTCACTTGGTTTTGGCCACTACCGTTGAATTTTACGAGCAACTGGCCTTCCTCGCCTGGAGCAACGGGCTCTTTGGTGTACTCGGGCACGGTACAGCCACAGCTACTTTTGGCATTGACGATCATTAGGGGAGCTTCGCCGGTGTTCTTAAACTTAAAAACATGCTCAACGTGGGTTCCTTGGTCAATGGTACCAAAATCATACTGGTCTTCCTCAAATGAAATAACCGGAAATTTGCCCGATTCGGCATCGCGCGCTTCGGCCGAAGCCACGTTTTCCTCATTTACTTTGTCGGCAGCATTGTCTTTGCAGGAAGCAAAGGCAAATACGGAAAGGACTGCAACGATAAAAATTGATTTTTTCATGGTATTTTGAAATTTTATGTTTTTAGCACGCCAAAAGTATGTAATTTTTTGCTCTTATTGAAGTCCACGGCCTATTTTATTCAGCCTGCCTTGGGTTGAGAAATCCTTCACCATTTTGTCCAAGATCCCGTTGATGAAAATACTGCTTTTGGGGGTGGAATACTCCTTGGCAATTTCAAGATATTCATTGATCGTGGCCCTAACGGGGATGGAGGGAAAGAAGAGAAATTCGGCAATGCCCATTTTGAGAATGATCATGTCAATATCTGCAATGCGCTCTTGGTCCCAATTGGGGGTCTTGCCCTCTATCTGGGCATTGAGTTTATCTTCATTCAATATTACCTTTCTGAATAGCTGCAGGGCGTATTCCCGATCTTCCTCATTCTTGAATATGTTGGGAACCAATAGGGAAGAAGCGTTTTTTTCGGAAAGCTTATTGAGTATTTTCACCATCGCCGTATTTACCAAGGGAAAATCATCGACCCAGGTCAAACGTTTATCTTCCAAATACTCGTAAAGTTTTTCATTGGGAGCAATAACCTCCTTATAGACTTTGATGATAAAATCGCGGTCTTCCTGAAAGGTAGCTTCTTTTTTGGAAAGATAGTCCTGGTACCAATCCAACTCGCGCAGCTCGTGGAATATGATGGTGACATACTCGGTGTCGAGGTGCCAGTAATTCAGTTTTTTCTTTTCAATCACTTCCGCAAAAGCGGTATTGGAGGCAATGACCTTTAATAGTTTATTGTCCACAAAAATTCTACTCGGATTCTTCTCGGAATCGGTGGCCAAGAATTTCTTTTGTGATTTTAAGAGAAAATTTTCCGCCTGTCCCTGAAGCGCCACCAACAACTGCAAGAGTAGAAGGTACAGGTCCTGCATCTGGGCCATGCTGTAGTGAAGGAATTTTTCCTGCGAATCGATATTCGGGTTTATGCTCTGGTGGTAGGCATAAATGGACTGTAAAACCTTAACTCGTATATGTCTTCGTGTAAGCATACTTTATTTTAAAAGAACTTTGATAGCAGATTTTTCATCGCCTGGGCCATTCTTCCCCGGGCAAGCGACTGTGTTGTTTTTAAAGATCTTGGCGTTTTACCAAAGAGCGCAGGGGCCCAACCCACTGCGCTCCAGGTGGACTAATCTATAAAAATGATCTATTGTTTTTTGTTTTTTCTGGCATCAATACGCTCTTGCGCCACATTATAGGCCGCCTGATAGGTGGTTATATCTTCACTATCGGCCTTTTTGAGAATTTCGAGCGTAGTATTGAAGATATTTTCGGTCTTGCGCATGATTTCCTTTCGGTCATAATTTTCCAGTTCGGCATATACATTAATGATGCCGCCGGCATTGATGAGAAAATCGGGAGCATATACAATTCCTTTTTCCTTGAGCAATTTACCGTGCTTGGCTTCTTCGGCCAATTGGTTATTTGCTGCCCCGGCAATCACTTTGGTTTTCAGCTGGTTGATGGTAAAATCATTTACAGTGGCGCCCAGGGCACAGGGAGCGTAAATATCCATTTCCTCGGCATAGAGGTTGTCTCCTCCGTATATTTCAACGCCATACTTATCGCGGACTTCTTCCAAGCGCTCTTGGTTGATGTCTGAAATATATACCTTGGCCCCTTCATTGCTGAGGTTTTCAACCAAGGCCTCACCCACATTGCCAATTCCTTGTACATATACTACTTTATCTTCAAGGTTATCGGTACCAAAAGTATATTTGGCGGCAGCCTTCATTCCCATAAACACACCATAGGCGGTTACAGGGGAAGGATTGCCAGCACCACCTTTTGATTCGGAAATACCGGTAACATAAGGCGTTACGGTGCGCACCAGGTCCATATCGGCGGTAGCCATGCCCACATCTTCTGCGGTAATGTATTTTCCGCCCAGGGAATCGACAAATTCGCCAAACTTCAACATAAGCTCAGGCGTTTTTTGGGTTTTGGCATCGCCAATGATTACGGCCTTGCCACCGCCCAGATTGAGGCCAGTGATTGCGCTTTTATAGGTCATCCCGCGCGATAGCCGGAGCACATCGTTGAGGGCCTCCCACTCGCTGGTATAGTTCCACATCCGGGTGCCGCCCAAAGCCGGGCCCAAAACCGTATTGTGGATACCGATTATTGCCTTTAATCCCGTATCTTTGTCGTTGCAAAAAACGATCTGTTCGTGATTGTCAAAAGAAAGTTGCCCAAAAACGGGATCAACTTTATGAAGTTCGTTTGTTTTTATTACCTCAACTGCCATAGCTTTTTTGTTATTTTGTATTTCCCTTAAAAAGGCGGTGCAAAAGTAGCCATTTGTTGCCTATCATACAAAGCATGGTGGCATTATTTAAGAATTTGTAAAAGAAGATTTCCCCAAATGGCTTCCACAACCAGAGGAGGTATGACCAACTAGAGAGCAAATACACGTAAATGAAAGCATTACAATTTCTGAACAAATATTTCTTTAAATACAAGGGGCGCTTGCTGCTAGGGGTATTCATCACCATTGTGGCCACGGTATTTAAGCTGGTAGTACCCATGAAAATTGGCGATTCGGTAACGGCCGTGAAACAATATATGAACGGCCAGATTGCCGATGTAGCCGTTGTAAAGCACCAATTGCTTATTAATATATTACTGCTCCTGGGCGCTGCCCTGCTCTCTGCATTTTTTACCTTTCTCATGCGGCAGACGTTCATAGTGGTTTCGCGTTATGTAGAATACGATCTCAAAAACGAAATATTTCAACATTATGAGAAACTCTCCCTCGGGTTTTACAAGCAGAACCGCACGGGCGACCTGATGAACCGCATAAGCGAAGACGTATCAAAGGTGAGAATGTACGTAGGGCCTGCCTTAATGTACAGCATCACTACCATTACCCTGTTTATCGTGGTGATAAGCTATATGTTCTACAAGGCTCCGGTGCTCACCCTGTATGCCGTAGCCCCCCTGCCCATTCTTTCCATTGCCATTTATAAGTTGAGCGTTATCATCAACAGGCGCAGTACCATTGTACAGCAATACCTTTCAAAACTAACTACCTTTACCCAGGAAAGCTTCAGCGGTATTGCGGTGATAAAGGCCTATGGCATGGAGCCCTTAACCAACACCAATTTTGAGGAACTGGCCGAAGGAAGCAAAATCAAGAATATTGACCTGGCCAAGGTACAGGCGCTGTTCTTTCCCTTGATGATGCTGCTTATCGGCGTGAGCAATATTTTGGTAATATACATTGGCGGCACCCGATATATCAATGGCGAGATTGCAGAATTTGGGACCATCGTTGAATTTTTGATTTACGTAAACATGCTCACTTGGCCGGTCGCCGTAGTGGGTTGGGTAACCTCCATGGTGCAGCAGGCCGAGG
>CAYSLM010000020.1:4519-28436 GCA_964431895.1 uncultured Aequorivita sp. | reverse complement strand
CGGTTCCCTTTTTTTAGGGATTTTTCAACGTTGCCCAAGAAAGACTCCAAAGCTTTCTTTGCAGCAGCTTTTGTAATTCCGGCATCGGCTGCCATTGCATCGATTAAATCTGATTTGTTCATAATTTTCTAGTTAAAATGTTGGTTAAACTTCGATTAATTGCCCTACAAATTTAACAGGAATATCGGTTCAGGCAAGTAACCACGGCTTAAATCGCCGATTTTGTTAATAACTTTGGCGGTTTGTTAATAAACTTGGCGGCTTTTCCTTGATTTTTTACAGATTCAATGGTGGCAAGGGTTTACGTGAGTTTAGCACCCGTACCAAATGAATAGCCATTTAGTAAAGCGGAAATGTGCATTGGCCGCTTCCCCGGAAGTTGGATTTCTGTGATGGATAAGTATCCATCCTCGCAAGCTACCCTCATTTCTTTTTTGGTGGCCGTGATGGTTCCGGGCTTAAATTGATGCTCAACGGGCCGGAAACTTGCGGCATAGATTTTTACTTTTTTTTCCTCTCCATTATTTACGAGAAGCGACCAAGCTGCGGGATAGGGAGACAATCCCCTGATAAAGGCCGCTAATCTCGTTCCCGGAAGTGTCCAGTCTATCCGGGTGTTTTCCGCGGTGAGTTTTGGGGCGCCGCTTAAAGTGTCGGGGTTTGTTTGGGGTTGCGGAGTCGCCTCGCCCCTCTCGATCAAATCCAGGGTGTGTAAAACAAGTTGGCTGCCCTCGGCCATCAGTTTGTCGTGGAGGGTTTGGGCGGTTTCCTCTGGATCAATTGCTATTTCCGATTGGGCGATGATGGCACCTGTATCAATTTTTTCGTCTATGAAAAAAGTGGTGACCCCGGTTTTTTTCTCCTGGTTTATTATGGCCCAGTTTATGGGCGCCGCTCCTCTATATTGTGGCAACAGGGAGGCATGCAAGTTGAAAGTGCCCATGGGCGGCATTTGCCATACTTGCCGGGGTAGCATACGGAAGGCAACTACCACTTGAATTTGGGCCCCTAGGGCCTGAAGGCTCTCCAGAAACGATGGGTCTTTTAAATTTGTTGGCTGCAGCAAGGGTAGACCTTGGGCCAGTGCATATTCCTTTACTGCCGAGCTCTTTAATCTTCTGCCCCTCCCGGCAGGTCTATCGGGAGCGGTTACCACTCCTACTACGTTTTTGCCGGCTTCTACCATTTTTCTCAAAACGCCAACGGCAAATTCAGGGGTTCCCATAAAAACTATTCGTGCTTCCTGCATATTTTTTAACTTAGATAAAATTGGTTTTTGGGGTTGGTATTTATTTTTCCCATTTCGGCAAGGAGACGAAGTGCCTGTAGCACATCGGCCTCGTCAAAGATAAGTTTTTCGGTGATTTCGCGCGAGCTCATTTCCCGCTCTTCCAGAAGAACCAGAATTTTTGCGGCGATCGTTTGCATTTGATGTTTAGATGAACGGGTGGTTTTGCCCAAACAGACCGTGCAGATACCGCAGTTGGCTGCCGTGGTCTCTCCAAAATAGCTTACCAGTTGTACACTGCGGCATTGCTTGGTGTTATCAACATATTGAAGCATGGCCCTCACTTGGGCTATTTTCTTTTGGTTGAGCCAATCAGCTTCTCTGGAAACTCTATTGATGGTTTTGTCGTCTTCGCGGGGTACCAAAAAGGTGAGGGTGGCATCGGTGGTCTGTAGCTTAAGCTGAAGCAATTGGTCGCGATCCATTTTTTTAAGGCAGGCAATTACGGTCTCCAGGGGCTGTCCCGTTTTTGCAGCAATCAAATCGAGGTTTATGGTGGTGGGCATTTCAAAAATACCGCCATAGATTCTGAGGATTGTCTTGCCTATGACAGAGGCGGTCATGTCATTTCCAAAATATTGAAGCAACCGTTGTGATGGAATAAGGAATTGGGCAGTTGATTTTCGGCCAAATTCCTGTGACAGTTGCAAGATGCCCAACCTGTCAAGACTGTTGAGCGCATTGTATGCCAAGAGGGTATTGAGGCCATAGGTCTGGCAGAATTCGGCAAAACTGAAATTATGCCTGGTATCTTCACCCTCGCCATAAGGAATCTGGAAATAATTGTTCAGGGTACGATAGATTTTCTGCAGCTCTTTTGGGGTGGGAAGGGAATCAACAAACTGTTTATGCACGTAAAGCTTATCATAGTTGTTGTAAAGCAGTATGGCTTGGGCATATTCTCCGTCGCGTCCGGCCCGGCCGGCTTCCTGGAAATAGCTTTCCATGCTTTCTGGGATTTGTAAGTGGATCACAAAACGCACGTGCGGATGGTCAATACCCATACCAAAAGCATTGGTGGCTACCATGGTGGAAAATTGCCCGTTCTTCCAGGCCTCTAATTTCTCGGCCTTTTCCTTTGCCGAGATTCCGCCGTGGTAAAAGGTGGCCGATATCCCCAGATGATTGAGTCGGCCGCTTATTTCAATGGTACTTTTTCTGTTTCTCACATACACGATCGCCGCCCCCTTGTTGGTTTTTAAAAGTTGCTCGGTCTTGTAAAGTTTGTCTTCTACTTTAAGCACTTTGTAGGCAAGATTGTCCCGAACAAAGGAATTTTTAAAAACGGCAGGCCGTTCCAGGTTCAATTCGGAAATAGTGTCTTCCAGCACCTCCGGGGTTGCCGTAGCGGTAAGGGCGATCATGGGCGTTAGAGGGTGTATTTCCCGCAATAGGGAGATATTCTTGTAGGCGGGCCTAAAATCATTTCCCCATTGCGAAATACAATGTGCCTCGTCAACGGCAATGAGGTTTACCTGCATCTGCCGGATATAATTTTGCACAATTTCCTGTTGTAGCCGTTCAGGAGAGAGGTAGAGAAATTTGTAATTGCCATAGAGGGCATTGTCCAAAAGAGTATTGAGCTGCTCAAACGAAATCCCTCCGGTAAGCTTAAGGGCTTTGATGCCCCTTTTTTTAAGGGCATTTACCTGGTCGCCCATTAAGGCTACCAAGGGTGACACCACAATGCAAATGCCATCAAGGGCCAGGGCAGGAACTTGAAAGCAGAGCGACTTGCCTCCGCCGGTTGGCAATAGAGCGACGGTATCTCTCCCATCCATGACAGATTGGATTATTTCTTCCTGAAGAGGTTTAAAGGAAGTATAACCGAAATGCTGGGCCAGGATGTGGTGTACATTTGTCAATACAGATTTTTAAGGCTTTTCAATATGTGCGCTACCCGATCCTCTACGGATCCTATGGGCACTTCATGCGGAATAAATCCATATGAGACATAGGCATTTTTAAGATAATGGTAGATCTTCTCTGCCTGGTCAAATGATTCATACCGCTCGTTGTCCTGTTCATAAATAAGTTCCCAAGGGGGAAGAAGAAAAACGGCGTCATAGCGATACTGGTTGCAAGTTTCAGCAAATGAATCGGGGTAATGGGTGCCTACGTAATCCATATAGGCAGTAACGTCTGGGAGCCCGCGATCGTAAAACAGGATGGGTCTCACCGCGTCTTGGGCATTTTGGAACTGCTCCAACCGGCCCTCGAGGAGTTTTTTGCTGAAGAGAATGGGGTTGGTCAAAAACAGCTGCTCAATCCCCTCTTTTTGGGCCTGCAGGGTGACTTCCCTTGATATTTCGTGCATTACGGCATGCCCATTCTTTTCTAAATACTTTATCAATGCGGTCTTTCCCGAACCGGGGCCTCCGGTCACTACTATCCTTTTTGTGTCCAAATGTTATAATTTTATACAAAGTAAATAAATAAATAATTGTGGTGAAAGTGTATCTTTGTGCCCTACACGCCAATATTTTTTAATGGACCAAGACAAGAAAACCACAGAATTTTATGAGCGGTTAAAGCAGCAGCTTGCTGAAGATACTACGTGGCCCGCAACCTACCTCTATAAATTTATCGTGCCGGCCAACCTCGAGAAGATAGCCGAGATCGAGGCCATCTTTGACAACACCGATGCCCAGATCAAAACCCGCGATTCGTCCCAGGGCAATTACAGCAGCGTATCTGTGAGGGTTACCATGGCTTCTCCCGAGGAGGTGATTTCAAAATATCGGGAAGTTTCCGTCATAGAAGGGATCATTTCACTATAAATTTTAGTATTTTGCAACAGGAAGGGTTTTAGATCTTTTCCGCACCAATTAATTTCTTTCCTAAATAACAAGCACATTTTGATACAAGAAGCAGCACAGATTGAATATAATACCGAACGCCCAAAATTGATTATTCCCGAATACGGTCGCCATATCCAAAAAATGGTAGATTTGGCCGTGACCGTGGAAGACCGGGGCGAGCGCAACAAGATGGCCAAGAGTATTATTGCCGTCATGGGCAACCTAAACCCCCACCTGCGGGATGTGCCCGATTTTCAACATATGTTATGGGACCAGTTGTTTATAATCTCAGATTTTAAACTTGACGTGGATTCGCCTTTTCCCATCCCTTCGAGAGAAGAACTCATGGAACGTCCAGAACCCCTTGAATATCCGCAGAACCATCCCAAATACCGCTTTTACGGCAATAACATAAAACGGATGATCGATGTGGCCAATAGTTGGGAGGAAGGCGACAAAAAGGAAGGGCTCATCCTCACCATTGCCAACCACATGAAAAAATGTTTTCTCAATTGGAACAAGGATACCGTTGAGGATAGTGTGATTTTTGACCATCTTTTTGAACTTTCCGGAGGAAAGATCAACCTGAAAGACGGGGAAGAAGACCTGAGCAATGCTTCAGAATTGATGAAAAATAAAAAGCGGTACAATACCAGCAGCAGTAAAAAGAACTACAAATCTGGCGGTCGAAACCGCAAGCGCCATTAAATTCTACAATCGTTATCTATGGGAAGTTTCCAGATAGAGGGAGGCCATAAGCTGAAGGGCGAGATAATTCCCCAAGGGGCCAAGAACGAGGCTCTTCAGATACTTTGCGCCGTATTATTGACCTCTGAAAAAGTCATTATAGAAAATATTCCGGATATTCTGGATGTCAATAAACTCATCAATATTTTGGGCAACCTGGGTGTCAGGATCCAAAAACTTTCAAAAGGAAAATACGCCTTTATCGCCGATGAGATAAACCTCGATTACCTGGAGTCGGGACTTTTCAGACAGGAGGGAAGTTCATTGCGGGGCTCCATTATGATAGTAGGCCCATTGCTGGCCCGCTTTGGGAAGGGGTATATTCCCCGTCCCGGAGGTGATAAGATTGGACGGCGAAGGCTAGATACCCATTTTGAGGGATTTATCAAGCTGGGGGCCAAATTTCGCTACAATAAGGAAGAGCGTTTTTATGGGGTAGAGGCGCCCAAGGGTTTAAAGGGCACCTATATGCTTCTTGACCAAGCTTCGGTAACCGGAACGGCCAATATTATCATGGCCGCCGTCCTGGCCCAGGGCACCACCACCATTTATAATGCAGCCTGCGAACCCTATATTCAGCAGTTGTGCAAAATGTTGAATGCGATGGGTGCCCAGATTTCGGGCGTAGGCTCAAACTTTCTCACCATAGAAGGGGTAGAAACATTAGGCGGATGTACCCATCGCATACTGCCCGATATGATAGAAATTGGGAGCTGGATAGGGCTGGCCGCCATGACTCAGAGTGAGATAACCATCAAGGATGTAAGCTGGGAAAATTTGGGTCTGATACCAGATACCTTCCGTAAATTGGGTATCAAACTCGAGAAAAAGGGTGACGATATTCACATTCCTTCACAAAAGGAATATGAGATAGAGGGGTATATTGACGGTTCAATCCTTACCGTAGCAGATGCCCCGTGGCCGGGCTTTACGCCAGATTTGCTCAGTATCGTCCTGGTGGTATGTACCCAAGCCAAAGGGAGCGTGCTCATTCACCAGAAGATGTTTGAAAGTCGCCTGTTCTTTGTGGATAAACTTATTGATATGGGCGCCAAGATTATTTTATGCGACCCGCACCGTGCCACGGTGATAGGCCATAATTTCCAGTCAACCCTGAAAGCTACTACCATGGTCTCGCCAGATATACGTGCTGGGATTTCCTTATTGATAGCGGCGCTTTCTGCCCAAGGTACCAGTACCATTCACAATATTGAGCAGATAGATAGAGGGTATGAGAATATTGACGGCAGGCTGCGGGCTCTGGGCGCCAAGATAACCCGTACCGAGCCTTAGGAAATTAAATTTTGCGGTTTTTATTGATTTCGTCCTGCAGCTTTCTGCGAAGCTTCTGTTCGCGTTCCAAACTGTTTCTGCGATAATCCTCGAGTTCAATTTCCATTTCGGCAAGCTTGAGCTGCGTGCCCTTGGTGATTTTATGGCTGTTCATAAATCTATAGAAAAGGAAGCCACTTACCAAAAGCAAAATAACAATGATGGTCCACATGATGCCATTATAGGTGGCCTTGGAGGTGAGGCTTCCCAAGAGGTATATTCCATCTTCTTTTTCTTTTGAAAGTGCCAGTGCTTCCTTGGTGTCCTGCAGCTCTTTGCGCAGCGAATCAATCTCGTTTTTTTGCGCAATGACTTCACCTTTTTGGGAAGCAATCTTCTTTTCCAGTGCTGCTACTGAATCAAGGATGTTTCGCCTTAATGTGGCCAGTTCGGTTTTCTTGATCACCTTGTATTCCTGGTAACTGTTGCTTTTTTCAAACACCTCGGTCATTTGGTGGTCTAAAGTGTTCTTTTCGATCTGGATGGGATCCTGGGCTGTGGCTTGTAATGAAAGTAGTAGGATTGTAACTATTGGGATCAGGTTCTTCATGGTCTCTGGTTTCTTCAACATGCTTATAAATAACTGTGCAAGAGTAGCAAAATTGTAAAGAACGACACAAATTTTCCGGCTATTTACATTTTTTTTAACTAAGAAATAAATTAGGTCCAGGCAGCCTTATACGTTTTTAAACAGCGCTCCCGTGCTTCCTTATGGTCAACCATAGGCTGGGGGTAGGAGGCTGTATCAACTTCAGGAACGTATTTTGTGATGTATTGGCGATCCTTGTCAAATTTTTCGATCTGGGTAGTTGGGTTGAAGATCCTGAAATAGGGCGCCGCATCAACTCCGCTGCCTGCCGCCCATTGCCAATTGCCCACATTGCTCGCCATTTCATAATCGAGGAGTTTTTCGGCAAAGTAGGCTTCGCCCCAGCGCCAGTCTATCAACAGGTGCTTGCAGAGGAAACTGGCCACTACCATGCGCACCCGGTTGTGCATATAGCCGGTTTCATTCAGTTGGCGCATGCCCGCATCGACCAGGGGATAGCCCGTTTGGCCGGCCTTCCATTTTTCAAATTCCTCGGGCTTGTTGCGCCATTCTATTCTATCGTATTGTTTTTTGAAAGCAGAATCAACAGTTTTGGGGAAATGCCAAAGAATCTGCATAAAAAATTCCCTCCAGATAAGTTCCTGCCAAAAGACTTCGTTTTTTTCGGCTGTGGCCTTTTTCATTACTTTGCGGATGCTTACGGTACCAAACCGTAGGTGCGGCCCCAAATGCGATGTCGCATCGGCGGCGGGAAAGTTTCTTCGTTTCTCATACTCGGCAATGGTAGTGGGCGTGACGTCATAATCCGGAATTTCTATTTTCGACCTTTTGAAGCCAATGTCACTTAACGAGAGGTTTGGCAAACGGGAGTTTTGGTACAGGTTTTTGAGAAAATTACCGGTATAGTAGATTTTTTCATCATTCTCTTTTTTATACTTGGCTTTCCAGGTTTTCATGTAGGGTGTATAGACAATGTAGGGCTCGCCGTCATCCTTTACCACTTCGTCTTTTTCAAAAATAACCTGATCTTTATAGGAATGGAAGCCGATGTTTTTTTCGTTTAGGAAATTCTCGATGGCAGCATCGCGTTTTGTGGCATAGGGTTCATAATCGTGATTGGTAAACACGTTCTGTACCTTGAAATCGGTAATTATTCTTCCGAAGACTTTCTCAGGCGAGCCGCGATAGAGGGCAATACTACTGCCATGCACCTGCAGCTCTTTCCGCATTTTTTGGAGGGTTTCAAAAATGAAGGTAACCCGAGCATCATTTTTGGGAAGTTCGTTGAGTATTTCGGTATCAAAAATAAATAGAGGTAGTACCGGATGCTTTCCGTGCAGGGCCTTGTAGAAGCCTACATTGTCATCCAATCGCAAATCTCTTCTAAACCAAAATATGTTGACTTTTTCTGCCAAAGTCTAAATCATGTGATGTAAAAAGGAAGAGTCGGGGCTTTTCATCGACAAAAAACGTCCTAGCCGCTTCCATATTGAAATGGGCAATTTATTTACAGCTGCGAATTTTGGAACTGTACTTACTTTCTTCTGAGCGAAAGGTTTCGGTTCATCCGCAATAATCGATAGGTTGTGGTCTTGAGTTCATTTCTTCCCAACCATTGCTTTATAAGGTGGGTGATTCGCTTGATCATACTGGTGTTTTTGCCTTAAAAATACTTTGTTTTACTATATTAAAAAAAGTTTAAACAAAAAATTAACGAATCGTGGAAAGACCTTTATATCGCCAAATTTCGGGAGATGCAACTTCCTTGGGTTTTGGTTTTTTAAGTTTTCATTAACTAAGCTGCCCTTGCCAAAAGAGTAAATTCGTAGTACTATAAACCAATTAAAACCAATACGATGAAAAAAGCTATTTTCCTGATTGTCTTCTTAATAGTTAATGCTACGCTTTCGGCGCAAATAGAGACCCCACAGCCCAGTCCGTTTCAAAAGATTGAACAAAAAGTAGGGTTGACCGATGTTACTTTAGAATACTCTCGCCCCTCCATGAAAGGTAGGATAATATTCGGTGGCTTGGTACCCTATGACAAAATGTGGCGTACCGGCGCCAATGCCAATACCAAGATCACTTTTAGTGATGATGTGGAAATAGGGGGTAAGCCAGTAAAGGCGGGTACCTATGCTATATACACCAAACCGGGGTCTGCCAGCTGGGAAGTTTACTTTTACAGTGACGCCAATAACTGGGGCCTTCCGGAAAAATGGGAGGATGATAAAGTGGCAGCAAAGGTAAACGCAACCGCCTACCCCATGCCTGTCGATATCCAGACTTTTACCATGACCTTTGACAACCTAAAGAACGATGAGGCCACCTTGGGATTACTTTGGGATAATACGTATGTGGGCGTGCCCATCAAATTTGCCACAGACCAAATGGTCTCAAAAAATATTGAGAGGGTCATGAATGGCCCAACTGCCAATGACTATTATGCGGCCGCGGTCTATTATCTGGAGGCTGGGAAAGACATCAACCAAGCCAAAATCTGGATAGACAAGGCCATTTCAATGAACCAAAAGGCTCCTTTTTGGCAATACCGCCAAAAATCGTTGATTTATGCAAAAGCCGGAGATAAGAAGGGTGCCATTGAGGCTGCCAAAAAATCGCTGGAACTTGCAGAAGCCGCGGGCAACGATGATTATGTGGCATTGAACCAAAAGTCCTTGAAGGAATGGGGGGCTATGTAAACTAAAGTATATTTGATTGTGAAAGCCCCGAATTTTCGGGGCTTTTGTTTTTGGGGTAAAAAAATTGGTGTTTAGTAGAGCCGCCATGCATGGCGGCTCTACGCCAACGATTGCATTTCCACCAGGCTGTAATACACACCTTTTTTATCCAACAGTTCTTGGTGCCTTCCCTGTTCAACGATCTGGCCTTTTGATAGCACCACGATCTTGTCTGCGTTTTGTATGGTTGAAAGTCTATGGGCGATGACCACAGAAGTTCGGTTTTTCATCATTTTTTCCAGGGCGTCCTGTACCAGGCGTTCGCTTTCGGTATCGAGGGCAGAAGTGGCTTCGTCCAGAATCATGATGGGTGGGTTTTTCAAGACCGCCCGGGCTATGCTCAAACGCTGTTTTTGGCCGCCGCTAAGTTTGTTGCCGCTGTCGCCAATGTTGGTATCAAAACCTTCGGGCAATCCCTCGATAAACTCCAGCGAGTTGCTTATTTGGGCGGCCTCGCGCAATTCTTCGTCGGTAGCTTGGGGCTTGCCCAATTTGATATTGTTTGCCACAGAATCGTTAAAAAGAATGGAATCCTGGGAGACTATCCCCATCAGGCCGCGCAAGGACCTTTTTGATATATTTCTTATGTCAACCCCGTCAATTTCTATACTGCCCTTACTCACGTCATAAAAACGGGTCAACAGGTTGGCGATGGTGCTTTTTCCGCTACCCGACTGGCCCACAAGGGCAACCGTCTTTCCTTTTGGGATTTGAAGGGAA
The DNA here is from genome assembly GCA_964431895.1 of uncultured Aequorivita sp. Lineage (GTDB taxonomy): Bacteria > Bacteroidota > Bacteroidia > Flavobacteriales > Flavobacteriaceae > Aequorivita. The sequence goes on along the minus strand of CAYSLM010000020.1, from coordinate 18,257 downwards.
AAATCCTTTAAAACATATTGGTCCTCATATTTAAAAGAGACGTTCTTGATGGAAATTACCTGGTCAAAATCATCCTTTTCCACAGGGTCTTCAATGTCGGTAATAGTGTTTTCGGCCTCGAGCAGCTCCAGAATACGCCGTGCCGAACCATCGGCCCTTTTCACCGAATAACTGGCCTTGGCCACTGCCTTGGCCGGAGTAAGAATATTATAGGCCAACATAATATAGCCAATGAAGAAACTGGCTTCCAAGGTGCGATCAACAAAGACCAAATACCCGCCATAAACCAACAGAATGCCAATAGTGATGATGCCCAAAAGTTCACTGAGCGGAGAGGCCAGATTTTGCCTGTTCATCACGGTGTTTGAATAGTTGAAAAACCTTTGGTTGCTATCCTCAAACTTTCTCCGGAACAATTTTTCGGCATGAAAGGCCTTGATGATACGCAGCCCGCCCATGGTTTCCTCCAAAATTGACAGGAAGGTACCCTGTTCCTGTTGCACCCGCAAAGAGCCGCGTTTGAGCGACTTGCCTACCTGGGAAATCAAAAATCCGGAGATGGGCAGGAATATAAAGACAAAGAGGGTGAGCTTGGCACTGATAAAGAGCATGGTTACCAATGAGAAAATGATGGTGAGCGGTTCGCGCACTATCATTTCCAATACCGAAAGCACCGAATTTTTAACCTCGTCAACATCCCCACTGAGACGTGAGATGGTATCGCCCTTTCGTTTTTCGGAATAGAATGCCAAGGGAAAGCTTATCACCTTGCGGTACAAATCGTTGCGCAGGTCCTTGAGCACGCCATTGCGCAGGAAAGTAGAGTAAAACATCGCCAGATAGTTGCTGAGGTTCTTTAAAAGGAATAGCGCAATAATGATACCCACCATGCCCATAAGTACCTTGAACTCGCCGTATCTATTGATGTTTTCAATTACAGTGTAGTTGAGGTATTCCTGGGAATAGCTCTTTAAATTGGAAAGGCCCCCATAGATGGGTTTCGGCACCAGCTCGCGCTTGTCGCTAAAAATAATCTCGAGCACGGGAATAAGTGCCACAAATGAAAGCGTACTAAAAAGCGCATACAGGATATTAAAAAAGATGTTCAGAAAAGCAAACCTTTTATACGGATAGGCGTAGCGCAGTATTTTTCGGAAATAATTCATTAATTCACATTTAGCTGGGCGGCGATGGCATCTATCTTTTGCTGAAGTATGGCCTCAAAGTTTTCCTTTTCCGAAGTGTTTACGCTAATGTAAAACTTTATCTTCGGTTCGGTGCCACTGGGCCGGGCCGCGATCTTGCTGCCGTCCTCGGTATAATAGATCAGCACATTGCTCTTGGGAAGATCCAGGGGGTGCGTTTGGTTTTTGGGGAAGTCTGTTCGTTCTCCCTTCAAAATATCGTCTATCCGCACCACTTTGCTTCCGGCTATTTCCGTAAACGGATTTTCGCGCAGCGCCTTCATCATCCCAGCGATTTCCTGGGCGCCACGCTTCCCTTTTTTGGTAATGGCAATCAAGTGCTCGCGGTAATTGCCAAATTGGCCGTATATTTCATTCATGTATTGAAACATACTGCTGCCGCTGTGTTTTTTCTGTGCGGCAATCTCGCAGGCGAGTAGGGTAGCGGTGACGGCATCCTTATCGCGGACGAAATCGCCCACCAAATATCCAAAGCTCTCCTCGCCTCCGCCAATAAACTCAAGCGCTGAGTGATCCTTTATCATTTTTGCAATCCACTTAAAGCCGGTAAGGCCTTCCATATATTTCACCTTAAATTGTGCCGCAACCTTTTCTACCATGGGCGTTGAGACCACTGTGGAAGCCACAAACTGACCGCCGTTTAATTTTCCGGCGCCTTGCCATTGTTGCAAGAGAAAATGCGTCATCAACACCATGGTCTGGTTGCCGTTGAGCAGGACCATTTCGTTTTTATCATTCCGCACGGCCACGCCAAGGCGGTCGCAGTCGGGATCGGTGCCTATTACGATATCGGCATTTTCCTTATCGGCCAGTTCCAGAGCCATTTTCAGGGCCGCGGGCTCTTCGGGGTTGGGTGATTTTACGGTGGGAAAATCGCCATCGGGCCGGGCTTGCGCCTCAACAATTGAAACATTTGCGTAGCCCGCTTTTTCCAAAACCTTAGGAACCATGGTGATGGATGTGCCGTGTAGCGAGGTAAAAACGATGCGCAGATTTTCCCTCGCCTGCTTTGGGGTATTGAAAGTTCCGTTTTTGATGGAAGCTTGCATAAAGGCCTCATCTACTTCGGAATCAATATATTCAATAAAATCCTCCTTTGTCTCAAACAAGATATCTTCGTATTTCAGGGAGTTTATTTCGGCAATAATCTCGGCATCCTGGGGTGGCACCAGCTGGCCACCATCTTCCCAATACACTTTGTATCCATTGTATTCGGGCGGGTTGTGCGAGGCTGTGAGTACAATACCGGCCTGGCATCCCAAATGCCTTACGGCGAAAGATAGCTGTGGGGTAGGCCGCATTTCTGAAAAAAGGAAAACCTTTATTCCGTTTGCCGAAAATACATCGGCTACCACTTTTGCAAATTCCTTACTGTTATGGCGGCAATCATAGGCAATGGCAACTTTGATTTCCTTGTTTGGGAATTGTTTTTTCAGGTAATTTGAAAGGCCTTGGGTGTTTTTTCCCAAGGTGTATTTATTGATTCGGTTGTCGCCCGGGCCCATAATGCCACGCATGCCGCCCGTGCCAAACTCCAGCTTTTTATAGAAGCTGTCTTCAAGGCCCTCGGGATCGTAGGCAATCATTTCCTTGATGTCTTGCTGGGTCTTTTCGTCAAAAAATGGAGTAAGCCATTGGTTGACGCGTTCCAGTATTTTAGGATCTACGTAAATCATTCCAATAAAATTAATGTGCAAAAATAGGTATAAAAAAGGATGCGCCCGAAGGCTTCAGGATTTTATGGCCAAAGGGGACAATTATTTTTGCCAAGGAATAGGGCCATGCCATTGGCAGGTTTGTTAATTCACCGTTTCCTTAATAATGTAGTTTCGCGATTCCTTTTTGTTCCGAAGAATCAATTCCCCCAGGAAGCCAGCGAGGAATAGTTGGGTACCCAGGATCATGGCCGTTAAGGCGATGAAGAATTCTGGCCGTGCGGTTATCAGTCTGCCCGCAGGATTGATGAATAATTTGTCAATGCCCAAAAATACCGCAAAACAAAACCCCACAAACCACATAAACGCACCCCAAGCCCCAAAGAGGTGCATGGGGCGTTTGCCGAAGCGGGATAGGAACCAAATGGTGATAAGGTCCAAAAACCCGCGTATAAACCGTTCGGCACCAAACTTGGTGGTTCCGTATTTGCGGGCCTGGTGCAATACGGGTTTTTCCGAAATCTTGGTAAAGCCTGCATTTTTCGCCAAAACGGGGATGTAGCGGTGCATCTCACCCGTTACCTCAATGGTTTTTACCACGTCTTTTTTATAGGCCTTGAGCCCGCAATTGAAGTCGTGCAGTTTCACGCCCGAAGTTTTCCGCGCAGCGTAATTGAACAACTTGGAAGGCAGGTTTTTGCTCAAGACCGAATCGTAACGTTTCTTTTTCCAGCCCGAGACCAGATCATGCCCATCCTCGGTTATCATTCGGTACAGTTCGGGAATTTCCTCGGGGCTGTCCTGCAGGTCGGCGTCCATGGTAATGATTACCTCACCTTGGGCCATGGCAAAGCCGGCGTGCAGGGCCTGTGATTTTCCGTAGTTTTTCTGAAAACGGATGCCCTTCACTTCCGCATTTTTTTGGGAAAGATGCTCAATGATCTCCCAACTGCCGTCGGTACTTCCGTCATCTATGAAAATAACTTCGTAGCCAAAGCCATTGTCCCGCATCACCCGGCCGATCCATTGGTAAAGTTCAGGCAGCGATTCCTTTTCATTCAGTAGCGGTATGACTATGGAAATGTCCATGGACAGGGACTATACGTGCTGTGGTGGGTTCCTTCGCATAATCAATCCGGCAATCAGGGAAATAATAAAGCCGAAGAAAAGCGTCAGGATGATCGCGAAAGCAGACATAACCCAGGGCGACATAAATTTGGCAGAGATGGACATGGCATTGTCTATCTGCTGCTGGGTCATGTTTGGGTTTTGCTCAATCATTTGTTCACGCGAAAATTCCATGGTTTTTTGGATAAAATCGGGATCAATGTAATTTATAAACACAAAATTGAATATCACCGCAATAAGACCTGCCACCAAACTGATGGCCAAACCGGCTTTTAGCGCCTGCCCAAGGGTCAAAAATCCGGCATTGCCCGTTTTATATGCCTTGATTCCGTAAACGGTAATGGTTACCGAAATCAATAATTGCAATACAGAAAGCCACCAAGGCCGGTCGATATGGGCGTCGAGCACATAGGAAATGACTTGCAGCACGATAGATAAAAGGGCCAAAAGCACTCCATAATTGAGCGCTATTTTCTGGATGGAAGCGGAATTGTTCTCCATTGTTTTTTAGTTTTTTGTCTGCCAAAGAGCAGAAGGTTGGATGATTGTTAGTGGACAAAGATAGCAAAACGTTACAATCGGAAATCTATTGAAGGGCATTTAAAAAAACCAATAAAAATATTGCCTGTTACTGATAATTGCTTACATTTGCACTCTCAATTCCGAAAGGTCGGAATATTGCATTAAAAATTATAGTAAAAGAGCGATGAAAAAAGGTATCCACCCAGAAAATTATAGATTGGTTGCGTTCAAGGACATGAGCAACGACGATGTTTTCATTACCAAGTCAACTGCAGATACTAAAGAGACCATTGAAGTGGATGGTGTTGAATATCCTTTGGTGAAAATGGAAATTTCCCGAACCTCGCACCCTTTTTATACCGGTAAGGCCAAACTTGTTGACACCGCCGGACGTATTGACAAATTCAAAAGCAAATACGACAAGTTTAAAAAAACAGCAAAAAAAGAGGCAAAAACTGAAGAGTAGTCTTTTATTATTGCGCTTCAGCTGCACCCAGTGCCCAAAATCATACAAAAACCTTCGAGAAATCGAGGGTTTTTTGCTTTTACACTTCGGCTACGCCCAGTGTCCGTTTAGTTTTATTATTTTTACTTCATAACGGTCGTTGAGCGGAGTCAAAACGACATATTAAAATAAAAAATGAACTACATCCTTTTCGACGGCAATGTGCGCAACCAGCTTTTGCCCTTCACCTTTACCCGTCCCGTGGCAGATATCCGCATGGGCATTTTGACCATTCGCGAAAAATGGGAGCACCTGTTGGGCTTCACTACCACAACGGTTACCGAAGATTATCTTTCTGAAAAATATCCGTTTTTGGAGCTTGAGCGGAATATTTTTATCAATGCTTCCTTTCTTCCTTCGCAAAACTTGGTAAATATTATTAAGGGGCTGGAGGAAAACCAGGCGGTGTTTTTTGATGAGGAACCCATTGCCTTTTTCACCACCGACGGGCAGGAAGTGGATTTTGAAACTTTCGATATTATCCAATATGCCCACGACGATATCTTGAGAATAGAGCACACTTGGGATATTTTTTCAAAAAACGGCGATGCTATCAGGCGCGATTATGAAATGCTAACGAAGGGTCGTGAGTCGCAGCCCATTCCCGAAGGAGTTTGGACAAAAAATCCTGAAAATATTTTTATAGAAGAAGGCGCAAAAATAGAATTTTGCACCTTAAATGCTTCCGAAGGGCCCATTTATATAGGTAAAGATGCCGAAATTATGGAAGGATCCATGGTTCGGGGACCGTTTGCGCTCTGCGAACATTCCACATTAAAGATGGGTGCCAAGATTTACACAAACACTACCGTTGGCCCACATAGCAAGGTTGGGGGAGAGGTGAACAACTCGGTTATTTTCGGCTATTCCAACAAAGGCCACGACGGGTTTTTGGGAAATTCCGTGCTGGGCGAATGGTGCAATCTTGGTGCCGACACCAACAATTCCAATCTTAAAAACAATTATGCCGAGGTGCGATTATGGGATTACGAAACCGAAGGCTTTGCCCGAACCGACCTTCAGTTCTGCGGGCTGATGATGGGCGACCACAGCAAATGCGGTATCAATACCATGTTCAATACCGGAACGGTGGTGGGCGTAAGCGCCAATATCTTCGGAAGCGGTTTCCCGCGGAATTTTGTGCCCAGCTTCAGTTGGGGCGGGAGCGGCGGCTTCACTACCTATAAAACCCAAAAGGCTTTTGAGGTGGCCAAAGTGGTGATGGCGCGCAGAAATATGGAGTTTTCAGAAATGGACGCCAAGATTTTGGAGCACGTTTTTGAGGAAACGGCCAAGTGGCGGAAGGGATAACATTTTATTTCAGAATTCAGAATTCAGAATCTGGAATTTTCTTGACCCGTTTCAAAACCAAAAAATTCTGCGGGTTAATTCCCAAACCCGATACTTTTTTATTCACAAACCGAACCGCCATGTCATAAAACAACGGCACTACTGGCGCTTCTGCCACAATGATGGAATCCATTTGGGTGTAAAGCAATTTTCGTTTGTCGATATCGGAAATGGTAAGAGACCGCTCATAAATACTATCATAAGTGGCATTTTTAAAGTGCATATAGTTGGGTCCATTGGGGGTGAAATTGGGACTGTAAAAAAGGGAGAGATAATTTTCGGCATCGGGATAATCGGCAATCCAGCTGGCGCGAAAAATATCGAGCTCGCCACTGCTTTTCATTTGCCGAAGCGTTGAGGGCGGCATCACATCTATGGTTACCTGAATGCCCAGTTTCTCGAGTTCGCGCTGCACATATTCGCACAAATCCAAATATTGGCTGTTGGTGCCGATTGTTATTTCGGGTTGGGTATCGCCTGTTTCGGCTTTGTACTGCGCAATCAATTCCTTGGCTTTTTCGGGCTGATAGGTGTAACCCTCAATTTCTGTATAACCGGGCAAACCTTTGGGAATAAACCCGTGAACGGCCGGAATGCCCATGCCGTTGCGGAGGTAGGTCACCATTTTTTCACGATCAAAGCCGTAGTTGATGGCCTTTCGCAAGGCTTTGCTTTGTATTTCAGGAGTATCGGCTCCCAGAAAAAAACCGAGATATTCCGTATTCAGGTACGGGCCGGTAATCATATAGGCCAAATCTTGATATTTGGGTTGCAGTTTGCCGCGCGCAGTCAAAAGTTCATCCTTATAACTATTGTCAAGACCGGAGATAAAATCAAGCTTTCCCTGCGCAAACTGCAAAAATTCGCTCTGCTTATCGGGCAAAAATGTGATTGACACCGCTTCCAGATGCGGTAGCCTTTCCCCGTTTTCATCCCTTTCAAAGTACAGCGGGTTTTTCCTAAAGACGAGTTTTACGTTTTCCTCCCACATTTTAAACTGGAAGGGGCCGGTGCCCACGGGATTTCTTCGGAAGTCGTTGCCGTAATATTCCACCGCTTCCCAAGGTACCACCGAGCAATAGCGCATAGAGAGCAGCCCCAAAAAGGCGGGAAAGGGCTGTTTCAATTTAATTGCAAAAGTATGGTCGTTTTCGGCCCAATATTTTTCCACATAATTCAGCACCCAACTGCCCGAGGAGGCGACCTTTTCATCGGTCAATCTGTCAAAACTGTACACAAAATCATCGGCCACCACCTTTCGGGTGTAGCGTGGTTTTTCCTTTTGATCCATCTTGGCAAAAGCGATGTTTTGATGGAAATATACATCGTTGCGCAGCTGAAAGGTATAGGTGTTTGTAGAATCGTCTATCGTCCAACTTTTGGCAATATCGGGCTGGATGTTGAGCGAATCGTCCAACTGCACCAGGCCATTGTACAGCTGGTTGTCTGGCCAAATGGCCTGTGGGTTTCGGGCAAAGGCCGGATCGAGGGTGGGGATGTTGCCGTGCTCGTTATAGCGGAATACAAGGTGGTCGCGTTCGGTCTCGGTCTTCTTGGAGCAGGAGAAGAGCGTGAGGAGTACGGTGAAAATTGATAGAATTTTATTCATTTAAAAAATTTACCACGAATGCACGAATATATAGGTTTATTCGCTCTTTTAGGTTTAGAATAGTAAAATCTCAAAACAAATAATCCGTGTATTGGTGGTTTTTAGTTTGTATTTTTGCAATCGCAATTGCCAAAAATACAACAATGCATTCTTCAAAAAAAGTCGCCTTTTACACCCTCGGCTGCAAGCTTAATTTCAGCGAGACCTCTACCATTGCCCGCCGTTTTGAGGGGGAAGGGTTCCAGCGCGTAGATTTTTCTGAAAAAGCTGATATCTACGTAATCAACACCTGTAGCGTAACCGAAAATGCCGATAGGCGTTTTAAAACCATAGTAAAGCAGGCGCAGAAGGCAAACCCCGAGGCCTTTGTGGCCGCCATTGGCTGCTATGCCCAGTTGAAACCGCACGAACTGGCAGATGTGGATGGGGTTGACCTGGTTTTGGGCGCTACCGAAAAATTTAAAATAACCGATTATCTAAATGACCTTTCCAAAAATGATTTCGGGGAAGTGCATTCCTGCGAGATTGAAGAGGCCGACTTTTACGTTGGCTCCTATAGCATTGGTGACCGCACTCGCGCATTTTTAAAAGTGCAGGACGGCTGCGATTATAAATGTACATACTGCACCATTCCTTTGGCGCGCGGCATTTCCCGAAGCGATACTTTGGAAAATGTGCTACAGAATGCCGCCGATATTTCTGCCCAAGGAATTAAGGAAATTGTTTTAACAGGCGTAAACATCGGCGATTATGGAAAAGGTGAATTCGGCAATAAAAAGCACGAGCACACTTTTCTTGAGTTGGTGAAAGCACTGGATGAAGTACCCGGTATTGAGCGGCTGCGAATCTCTTCCATAGAGCCCAACCTTTTGAAGGATGAAACGATTGATTTTGTATCAAAATCGCGAACTTTTGTACCGCATTTCCATATCCCGTTGCAAAGTGGGTGCAATGAAATTTTAAAACTGATGCGCCGCCGCTATATGCGCGAACTTTATGTGGAAAGAGTTTCAAAAATCCGCGAAGTGATGCCGCATGCCTGCATAGGCGTTGACGTTATCGTTGGCTTTCCGGGCGAGACTGATGAACGGTTTTTGGAAACCTACCATTTCTTGAACGAGCTGGACATTTCATACCTGCACGTTTTCACTTATTCGGAAAGGGACAACACCCCGGCCGCCGAAATGGAGGGCGTAGTACCCAAAAAAGTACGCAACAAGCGCAGCAAGATGCTGCGTGGTCTTTCAGTAAAAAAGCGAAGGGCTTTTTACGAAAGCCAATTGGGTACCACCCGCACCGTGCTTTTTGAGGGCGAAAACAAAGAGGGTTATATTCACGGGTTCACCGAAAATTATGTAAAGGTAAAAGCGCCGTGGAACCCTGGATTGGTAAATACCTTGCAGGAAATTACCCTCACCGATATTGATACCGATGGCTTGGTTCGGTTTTCTAATGCCGTTTCCGAACTGGTAGCGGACTAAGGCGTAGTTCTGGGCTGGGTTTTCCCTCTTGTAATCCCAAAGATATTGTTGAGGCTCGACCCAATAAAAGTTGGACCATTTCCAAAAGCAATCAAGGGACCCACAGAGAGCCCATAGCCTCTCGCCAAAGGAAATTCCAAAGTGGGATTTATACTTGCTTCAAAGCTGTATTTGTCTTCTCTTTCAAAAGAATAAGAATAGCTGGAAAACCAGCCAGAACCCGTTGATCTGCGTTGAAAGTTTGTGGCCATACGCGACCATCGCAAGCCAATTCCACCCTTTAGGTTTATTCGAATGGTTTTTTTGGGATTCAGGATTTTAACATATCCTGCGGAAACAATGAAAGCGTGGTGAATATCCTTTACCTCATCAGAACCTAACCATCCGCCGGAATAGTCGTCTGGCCTGTTTTCCGCATCCTTTGAGCGGTTGGCATACTGCAGCCCGAAATATGCTTTTTCATTTTTTATATAGTTGAGACCCGCTTCCGCGCCAAGGTAGTTTCCTGCGGAAATCCCGGCATTTCCGTAAATAAAATTATGCTCCCAGAACTGGGCTTCTGTTTTATGTGGAAATAGTAGAAGAATAGGCAGAAACAAAAATAGCTTTCCCATGGGCAAAATTTCTTCGAAGGCCGTACCGCAACACTGATCTGCCTTGGTTTTTTCAGATTCTTTCGGAAATCTTTTGGCGCTCTAAATATTGATTCCCACCGGAAGCAGGTCTTTGTATTTTCTTCGGTTTTTGCGCATAAAGCCCGCTATCTCAGGACTGGTGGGCACTAGGCTGATGCCGCGGTTCCGCACTTCTTCAAAAACCGCTTTTATGAAAATATCACGGAAACCCTGCTCCTCGAGGTCTTCGGGCATTTCATACTTGGTGAGGAAAATCTTTCGCTCTTGAAGGGCGTACTCAATACGCGCCATATTGTCGCCCACTTCAAGTTCAAATTGTCTCAAAAATTCATTGTCGGTAATCTCTACATCTTCAATCATTGGGAGTTGTTTTTATTTTTATTTGGATTTTACCTTGCAGTTATCCGATAGATGTAAAATTAAGTTCAATCAAGCAAAGGGTATCTATAATATAATATATTTTTGGGCCGCCATTTAAAGCTTTGGTCATTTTTCTGAATGGAATAGAGCCGGTTTTATGCCAATAAGTTACGGGTTTATCATGCTATCTTTGCACCGTAAATTTACGAATAATCTTTGGGCTATGCCATTTTTCGTGACAAAAGACCTATGAAAATGGAAAAAACACACTTGTACTTTGTTCCGGGTATGGCGGCCGGCAGTGAGATTTTCAGAAATATTTCCCTCCCAGACACCTTTGAGGTCCATATTATTGAATGGAAGATTCCAGAAAAGGGAGAATCGCTTGGGGCATACGCACAGCGAATGGCTGCGGAAGTAAAGCACCCAGACGCCGTTCTGGCAGGGATTTCCTTCGGAGGCGTTGTAGCGCAGGAAATGAACGATTACCTCCACTTAAAGAGGTTGATAATCATCTCGAGCGTAAAGACCCGAAGCGAATTGCCACGGCGTATGAAATGGGCAAGCCTTACCGGCGCCTACAAGCTTATACCCACCAGTCTGGTGCTCAGCGCCGAAGACCTTACCAAATTCTCCGTTGGCCCCAAAACCAAAAAGCGGCTGTCGCTCTATCAGGAATACTTGCACGTGCGCGACAAGCAGTACCTGGATTGGGCCCTGGAAAAAATGGTGACCTGGGACCGGAAAACGCCCATCCCGGGATTGGTACATATACATGGCGAAAAGGATATGGTCTTTCCCATAAAATATATAGAAGATTGCGAGGTCATAAAGAACGGCACCCATATAATGATCTTGAATAAGGCGCGGGAAATTTCCAAAAAATTGATAGCCATCTGTGAAGAATAAATTTCGAGCTTAGGTGGAAAAAAAACCTTAAATGTTTATCTTTAAAGAAAAATACACTGAAATGGGAAAGATAGGAAAAATTGGTCTTGGCTTGGTAATTCTGGCGGTTTGTGCCCTGAGTATCCATGCCGTGCAGGAAGCTCCCACTGATGAGAACCTGGAAAAGAAATTGGTAAATGATTATAACGTCTATGCACTGCCCCTGCCCGAAAAAATGGATTTTGCCGGGGAGCCTGTGCCCCTGAACGATCCCGATGTCCGGGAACGGATGGATCGCGAACTCTTGGTAAATACCTATTGGCAATCTAACGGACTTTTGCTTTTTAAGCGTGCCAATAAGTACTTTCCGCTCATTGAGCCCTTGCTGAAAAAATATGGTCTCCCAGACGACTTCAAATATCTGGCTGTGGCCGAAAGTGGTCTGGAGTACAGAAGCTCGCCTGCGGGAGCCTCGGGAATCTGGCATTTTATGAAGGGAACAGGCCTTGAGTACGGGCTGGAGATCAATGACTATGTTGACGAACGCTATAATCTTGAGAAAGCCACCATGGTGGCCGCAGAATATCTAAAAAAATCAAAGGAGCGCTTTGGCTCCTGGACCATGGCCGCCGCATCGTATAATGCAGGGGTATATGGAATGACCAAGCAAATGGATAGACAAAAGCAGACCGATTACTATGACCTGCTTCTTAATGAGGAGACCAGCCGCTATGTTTTCCGGATTTTGGCACTGAAGGAAATCCTGACCCATCCCAAACAATATGGCTTCAATTTTAGGGAAAAGGATCTCTACCACAATATACCCACCTATACCGTAATGGTTGATACGGCCGTAGCCGATTGGGCCGAATGGGTAAAGCCTTTTGGCATCAATTATAAGATTCTAAAATTGCACAATCCCTGGCTGCGGGACACTTATCTTAAAAACGCATCACGGAAGAAGTATTTTATTGAGATTCCCGAAAAGGGTTACTACCAATAACACGGTTATTACCGTCTGTGCTTTGTGGCCAACTGGCGCTTTTCCTTTTCGTTGAGGTTCTTTAGAAGGGAAATACCGTTCAAAAAGGAGCTATAATTTAGCTCAAAAGAAACTTGGTACGCCTCGTTGTAGTGATGCAGGGCACCGCGGCGCACATCTACTATGCGTTTTGAACGGTCAATGAAAAAGGAAGTGGGAAAGCCCAAGCTATGTTTCAGGATCTGGACCAAGTGGTTATTTTTGTTTTCCTGTTCATCAACATACACAATATTGATCTTCTTGGAGTAATGCCGGCTCGATTTCCGCATATTCCGCTTGGTGTCCCAAAAGAGGATTACAAAGTCAATGTCTTTGTAGTCTTGCTCGGCTATTTGGTTGAGTGCCGGAATTTCCCCCGCTCCCGGAGTGCACCAGGAGGCATAGGTCATCAAGAAGATAGGTTTTTCGAATTTGTGCAGGTTTGTCTTTCGGCCTGAGCGTTTCCTCACCTGAAAATTATCGAGATAGCTTCCGTTTACCACGTGGTTTATCAGGGAGTCAAACAAAAATTCGCCCCGCTCAAAGTCGCGTTGGGCGTAGGCTTTTTCGGAGTTTTTGATATAGGTTTTTATATTTTTTCCGATGGCTTCGGAAAATAGGATCCCTTGTTCAATCTGTGCTTGAACCGAAAAACCGACCAATAAAATGAAATAGAGTAGATTTCTGCCCATAGGCATCGCTTTCCGTCAAAGGTAGAAAAGGATTTTTCGGCTTAACCTATTATTCGACAAGAGGTTGCAAATACTCGGTTAAAGGAGATTGGCGGAAATTTTAAACGGCCAAACGGAACTAAAATCTTCTTCCGCCACGGCCACCGCGCCCAAACTGCTGGCGGGGCTGCCCCATTTTCTTCATCTGCTGCTTCATCATCTTTATCTGCTCATCCAGCATATTGTGCTTGTCAAGCTTTTTGGCTTCGGCCATGAGCATTTCTGCCTCGCGCTTACGGTTTTTGGTCATGGCAATTCCGGCCAGGTTGAGCTTAGTCATCGCCATATCGGCAGACATGTTCAGCCCGAGTTTTTCGGCTTTCTTAAAGTATTTTTCGGCTTCTATCATATTGGTTTGCGAAACCATAATGCCATTTAGATAGTTGTAATATCCTTCCTGTTTGGGCACGAGGGAGGCACTTGGGTTTTTGATCCTGTCCAACCATTTTTTGGCCCCTTCAAAATCCTGTTTGCGCAGGCGGAGGAAGGCAAGTAAAATGATTTCATTCTTAAAATACAGAAAAACAAAAACCAGGGCCAGCAAGATCAACATAATCCCATTGCCGATATTGGTTTCGGTAAACTGCCAGACCGCCGCTCCCACACTCAGGGCGGCCAAGATCAACTTAATATTTTTATTGAACATAT
>CAYSLM010000020.1:0-4419 GCA_964431895.1 uncultured Aequorivita sp. | reverse complement strand
GCCGCTCCCACACTCAGGGCGGCCAAGATCAACTTAATATTTTTATTGAACATATCTCGTCTTTAAATTGGCCTGCAAAGGTAAGAAAACTTCCTGCTTTTCGGAAGGTTTTTCTTTTTCCGAAACCTTTGGAATATTTTGCTGCCGGGGCCCGGGATTGGTTTACATCATTTATATTTGCCCGTTGGGAGCGTGAGAAAAATTTGACGATATTTTTTTAAAAAAGGTTTGCCCAAGTAAAAACTTGTTGTATTTTTGCACCCGACTTTTGGGGAAGGAAACCCAGGGTTCACCCAATCAAGAATCACAGTAGTAAAAGCATACGATAATGAGCAAAAGAACATTTCAGCCATCTAAGAGAAAAAGAAGGAACAAGCACGGGTTCAGGGAGCGTATGGCTTCCGTGAACGGAAGGAAGGTATTGGCAGCCAGAAGGGCCAAAGGCAGAAAGAAACTATCTGTGTCTTCTGAACCACGTCATAAAAAGTAATGTTGATAAATCATAAATAAAAAGGTGTTGTTTAAAAGAGCAACACCTTTTTTTTGTACCCCATTGCGACGTAATTTTGTCGCACCAAAAATTTTTTAGACCATGCCCAAAAATCCCGCTATCAAATCAGTTTTAATTATCGGTTCCGGCCCCATTGTAATAGGCCAGGCCTGCGAGTTTGATTATTCAGGCTCCCAGTCGCTGCGCTCGTTGCGTGAGGACGGGATAGAGACCATTTTGATAAACAGCAATCCGGCCACCATTATGACCGATCCCTCCATGGCCGACCATATTTACCTGCTTCCCCTTACCACCAAATCAATTATCAAAATATTAAAAGAGCACCCACAGATTGATGCCGTGCTTCCAACCATGGGCGGGCAAACGGCCCTAAACCTGTGTATTGAGGCCGATGAAAAAGGTATCTGGGACGATTTTGGGGTAAAACTTATCGGCGTAGATATAAACGCCATCAATATTACCGAGGACCGGGAAGAGTTTAGGGAGTTGATGGAAAAAATAGGTGTAAAGATGGCCCCGCAGGCTACGGCCAACTCCTACCTGCAGGGCAAGGAAATTGCCCAGGAATTCGGTTTCCCGCTGGTAATCAGGGCCTCCTATACCTTGGGTGGTGCGGGTGCTTCCATCGTTTACCGGGAAGAGGATTTTGACGCCCTACTTTCCCACGGACTCGAAATCTCGCCCATACACGAGGTGATGATAGACAAGGCCATGATGGGCTGGAAGGAATACGAGCTGGAACTGCTGCGCGACAAGAACGATAACGTGGTCATTATCTGTACCATCGAGAATATGGACCCTATGGGTATCCATACGGGCGATTCCATAACCGTGGCCCCGGCCATGACCCTTAGCGACCGCACTTTTCAGCGGATGCGCGATATGGCCATCCTTATGATGCGCAGCATTGGCGATTTTGCGGGTGGTTGCAACGTGCAGTTTGCCGTGAGTCCCGATGAGGAGGAAGAGATCATAGCCATTGAGATAAACCCACGGGTTTCCAGGTCATCGGCACTGGCATCAAAGGCTACGGGCTATCCCATTGCAAAAATTGCCACCAAACTGGCCATTGGCTATACGCTTGATGAGTTGAGCAACCAGATCACCAAATCTACCTCGGCACTTTTTGAGCCTACACTAGACTATGTAATCGTGAAAATCCCACGATGGAATTTTGATAAATTCGAAGGCTCAGACCGCACCTTGGGCCTGCAGATGAAATCGGTGGGCGAGGTGATGGGCATAGGCCGCTCCTTCCAGGAGGCACTCCACAAGGCCACCCAGTCCCTGGAAATAAAACGCAATGGAATTGGTGCCGATGGAAAGAGCTACACCAATTATGAACAGATTCTCGAAAAACTTGAGAACCCTAGTTGGGACCGTGTTTTCGTGATCTATGATGCCATCCATATCGGCATTCCGCTCAGCAGGATACACGAAATCACCAAAATAGATATGTGGTTCCTTCGGCAATATGAGGAACTGTTTCTGCTGGAAAAGGAAATCTCAAAATACACGCTCGATACACTTCCAAGGGAATTGTTGCTGGAAGCCAAACAAAAAGGTTATGGCGATAGGCAGATTGCCCACATGCTGAAATGCTTGGAAAGCCAGGTTTACAAAAAAAGGGAGGAGCTGCACATACAGCGGGTCTATAAACTGGTAGATACCTGCGCCGCCGAATTTAAGGCCGAAACGCCCTACTATTATTCCACCTTTGAGAATGAAATGGTCAAAAATGACGGAAAGCCCTATGCCGAAAACGACAGCATTGTTTCTGATAGAAAAAAAATAATCGTACTGGGCTCGGGCCCCAACCGTATAGGGCAGGGTATTGAGTTTGATTATTGTTGCGTGCACGGGGTTTTGGCGGCTGCCGAATGTGGCTACGAGACCATTATGATAAACTGCAACCCCGAAACGGTCTCCACCGACTTTGATGTGGCAGACAAACTCTATTTTGAACCCGTTTTCTGGGAACATATTTATGACATCATCCGCCACGAAAAACCCGAAGGTGTCATCGTGCAGCTCGGTGGGCAAACGGCCCTAAAACTCGCGGAAAAACTCGATAGGTACGGTATCAACATAATCGGGACCACCTATAAATCACTGGATCTGGCTGAGGACCGCGGAAGTTTTTCCACACTTTTGAAGGAAAATGATATTCCCTATCCCCAGTTCGGAACGGCCGAAACTACAGAGGAAGCCTTAAAACTGGCCGATGAACTTGACTTTCCGCTGTTGATTAGGCCTTCTTATGTTCTTGGGGGGCAGGGAATGAAGATCGTCATCAACAAAAAAGACCTCGAGGCCCATGTGGTAGATCTGCTGCGGAAGATTCCCAACAATAAATTGTTGCTCGACCACTATCTGGACGGCGCCATAGAGGCCGAGGCCGATGCCATTTGCGATGGCGAAAATGTCTATATCATTGGCATTATGGAGCATATTGAGCCCTGTGGAATACATTCCGGCGACTCAAATGCTACCTTGCCGCCCTTCAATATAGGCGAATTTGTGCTTCAGCAGATCAAGGACCACACTACCAAAATTGCCAAGGCCCTGAATACAGTTGGCCTGATCAATGTCCAGTTTGCCATCAAGGATGATAAAGTCTTTATCATAGAGGCCAACCCAAGGGCCTCCCGCACGGTGCCATTTATCGCCAAGGCCTATGGCGAGCCGTATGTAAACTACGCCACCAAGATTATGCTGGGCCATAACAAGGTAACCGATTTTGACTTTAAACCGAAGTTGGACGGCTTTGCCATCAAGCAGCCGGTTTTCAGTTTCAACAAATTTCCCAATGTCAACAAACAATTGGGGCCGGAAATGAAAAGTACTGGCGAGAGTATCCTATTTATTGAAAACTTGAAGGACGATGCGTTTTACGATCTCTATGCCAGACGAAAGATGTATTTGAGTAAGTAACGATTTATTTATAAAGTATTTAGCATTTTCTCCATAAAAATTGCGTAACTTTAGTGGAACGTCAATAAAATGTTTGGTATAATGAAAAAAGTTACGCTACTCCTTGCGCTTTTCGTAGTCTTTTCCCTAAGGTCGCAAAGTACTTTTGACCTCGACTGGGCCGTTGGCGTAAACGGAAGCGCGGCAAGTTTGACCATAGACATAGGCGATACCGTACGATGGACGTTAACCGACAATGCCTCGCATACCGTGACCAGCATACCGGGCAGCAGCGTACAGACCTTTGACAGCGGCACGCTAAATGGCGTGGGAACCCAATATTCCGTGACTTTTACGGTAATGGGGGCCAATGAGTACAAGTGTAATTTTCACCCCGCCTCCATGTTTGGGACCATAACAGTAGAGCAGGGAATGAGTGTAGAGGATAAATTTGTGAAAAACCTCAAATTTTTCCCAAACCCCGTTAGGAATGATTTGACCGTTTCATCACTATATCCCGTTGATGCCTATGAAGTTTATAATGTTCTGGGCACCGCGGTATTAAAGGGTGCGGGTGAAGGCAACGTTCTTAAAATAAACATGGAGCGCCTGCCCAGTGGCCTGTATTTTGTAAAGGTACATTCCGGAAATATCCAGACCACCCTTAAAATCGCGAAAAAATAAAAAAGGGATTCCCCGCGGTTTTTACAATCAATTTCTGTTGAAATGGGGCGATTGTTCTTTTTCCACTCCCGTGATAAAGTACTTTGTCTCTCCCCAAATGGCGAAGGTGTCAAAACGCTCAATATAACTCACCTTCACGTAATTGCCCTGGTATTCCTTCAGCTTTTCAATTACCTCCTTATTTTGGTCGAGTACTGAAAAGGAGAATATCTGCGCCCCACTTATACCTTGGCTTATCTCGCCCTCCCAGGTCTTGATCAGCACACCCCGGTGGCTGAATTTTATGAGCTCCCCTGCGCGCGTCCCTTCAC
>CAYSLM010000019.1:0-28694 GCA_964431895.1 uncultured Aequorivita sp. | reverse complement strand
CAACAATACCAAGGTTTTTCCCGCCCGCTTGTTTGGGAATAAAGAGAAGACCGGTGCACGGATTGAGGTTTTCCTATTGCGGGAGCTCAATGCCGAAACCAGGCTTTGGGATGTGTTGGTAGATCCGGCCAGGAAAATAAGGATTGGCAACAAGTTGTATTTTGGCGATGACGAAAGCCTAGTGGCCGAAGTAATAGACAATACCACCTCGAGAGGCCGAACCCTGCGCTTTCTTTTTGACGGTTCCTATGAGGAGTTTCGCAACAAGCTTACTGAGTTGGGGGAGACCCCGCTTCCCAAATACATAAAAAGGGAAGTAGAGCCCGAGGATGCTGAACGCTACCAGACTATTTTTGCCAAAAATGAGGGTGCCGTGGCCGCACCAACCGCCGGACTCCACTTTTCGAAGCATCTCTTAAAGCGATTGGAGATCAAGGGCGTTAATGTAGCCGAGGTCACGCTGCATGTGGGCTTGGGAACGTTTAGTTCGGTCGAGGTTGAAGATCTTTCAAAACATAAAATGGATTCGGAAGAAATGATGATTGACCAAAATGCGGTCGATATAATCAACGAGGGCATCAAAAAGAAAAAACGTATCTGCGCGGTGGGTACCACCGCCATGCGGGCCCTGGAAAGCTCCGTTTCGTCAAACAAGACCCTAAACCCATTTTCGGGCTGGACCAATAAGTTTATTTTTCCTCCATACGATTTTAGTATTGCCAACGCCATGGTGACCAACTTCCACACCCCCAAATCAACGCTGTTGATGATGGTTTCGGCTTTTGCCGGCCATGACTTTATCAAGGAAGCCTACGCCGAGGCCATTAAGGAAAAGTACCGCTTTTATACCTATGGCGATGCCATGTTGATTATATAGTCAGCTTATCCATAATATGAAAAAAACCCCGTTCCGCAACGGGGTTTTTTTATGAAATCGCCTTCTATTCAAACGGGCCGGGACATTGTTTTGCCCACATTTATAAGCGTTTAGTTTTTAAATGTCAAAATAAAAAATTACTTTAGTGACTCTTAAGTAACTAACCGGGCACTGGGGATGAGAAAATTTTTACTATCACCCATTATTCTATTTCTTACTGCCCTGGGCTTTTCCCAGGGAGGATATGACAATGCGCCCGAAAGTTGGCATTTGAATCTGGAGACCGTACCCAACGTTATCCGCCTTCCATCGGTGGATTTTGAGAATATAGTTGCCGAAGACAGCATCAATGATCTCGACAAAACGCTTCCTTGGCGTTACGGGGTGGAAATTCCCGTCAACATCAATATGCAACAAAATGGACTTTGGACGGTTCTTCCCAACGGGGGCAAAATATGGCAAGCAACCATAAAGTCTGCCGGCGCCCTAAATTTGAGCGTGAACTTTGACGATTTTTATCTGCCACCGGGAAGCAAGCTTCAGCTTTATAACGATGACCATTCCGATATAATTTCTACATTTACCCATAATGAAGACCGACAACAATTGGGTTCTTGGTTTGTTGAGGGCGATATTCTATGGTTGGAATATTATCAGCCACCAAAAGTGCGGGGTACGCCCAGGCTTCACATTGATGGTGTGATACACGGTTACCGGATGGGAAAAATAAATACTTTGGTTGAGGGGAACCGGGGAATGGGTGATTCGGGTGCCTGCAATTATGATGTAAACTGCCCGATTGGAAGCGACTTTGACCAGAAAAAAGAGCTCGTTAAAAAAGCCGTAGCCCTGCTCAATCTTGGGAATGGCCATTTGTGCTCAGCCGTTTTGGTCAACAATACCGCGTTTGACAAAACTCCCTATCTCTTGACGGCCAATCATTGCCTTACCAACAGTGACCCCACTCTTTGGTCTGTACGGTTCAACTGGGTTAGTCCTACGCCTGTATGCGGCACCGAAGGAGACAGCGGCGACCTGCAGACCAACTTCACCACCAGCGGCGCAACTTTAAAGGCCCATAATGCGTTGAGCGATTTTGCATTGGTCGAGCTTTTTGATCCCATTCCAGAATCATGGGATGTGGCCTTTGCCGGTTGGGACAATTCCGATGCGGATCCTGATTTTGAGGTTGGCATCCACCATCCGCAGGGCGACATTATGAAAATTTGCCGCGATGATTCGGGGGCCCAAAAAGCAGATGCCAATGGCACCCAGGTTTGGCTCATTGGCGGAGGGCAGCACGGAACCGGTAACGGGTGGGAAATTGGAACTACCGAAAGCGGCTCTTCGGGCTCGCCCCTGTTTGACCAAAATGCCAGGATAATTGGCCAGTTGTACGCTGGACAATCGGCTTGCGATGGGCTACATAACAACGGTGACTATGATATCTATGGTAGGTTTGCGGTTTCTTGGAACAGCGGTGACCAATCTGAAAACCGCTTAAAGGATTGGCTAGATCCAGTAGGTAGCGGACAAAGCCAAATTGAAACCTTACAAAACAATTTGAATACTCCAGATTTTGAGCTTGAGGGTGAACTTAAGATATACCCCAACCCAGCAAATCATGTCATTACGGTAATGAACAATAGATATCCGCACCTGTCATATACCTTTTCAAATTTAATGGGGCAACGGCTGGCGTCGGGATCACTTTCAAATACCATGAACACCATTAATGTGGAAAATCTGGCCGAGGGGGTGTACCTGCTTCACTTGGTAAATGAGAGCAGTAATGATTCCATGACCAAAAAAGTGATTGTTAAAAAGTAACCCTTGGCCGCATTGGGCTATATTTTCAACGCGGTCCAAGTTCTTCTGAAAACTACAAGGCCATTTTCATTTCATTTCTCCCTTATTGGCATACTTTCAGCGGTTAAGAGGTCTTTATATTCCAAAAATAGAAGTGCTTTCCTATTATATTGCCTAATTTTGCGCCATGGTTTCAGAAAAAAAAGATATACGGGCTCTTTCAAAAGAAGAATTGCGCCAATTTTTTGTTGGCAAGGGTGATAAGGCTTTTCGCGGCACACAGGTGTATGATTGGTTATGGAGCAAGGGGGTGCACAGATTTGATGCCATGACCAACCTTTCCAAGGAAACCCGCGCCCAACTCGACGCCCATTTTACCATAAATCATATCGAGGTGGATCATTTGCAGAAAAGCAGTGACGGTACCATTAAGAATGCCGTGAAACTTTATGATGATCTGGTCGTGGAATCGGTGCTTATTCCTACCAAAAGCCGCACGACGGCCTGTGTTTCTTCACAGGTTGGTTGCAGTCTTGACTGTGCTTTTTGTGCCACGGCCAGGCTGAAGCGGATGCGCAACCTAAACCCCGATGAAATCTATGACCAGGTTGTGGCCATTGATAAGGAAAGCCGGCTGTACCATGGCCGACCGCTTTCAAACATTGTTTTTATGGGAATGGGAGAACCCCTGATGAACTACAAAAATGTGCTAGCAGCCATAGAAAAAATAACCAGCGATGAAGGCCTGGGTATGTCACCCAAGCGTATCGTGGTCTCCACCTCCGGCGTGCCCAAAATGATCAAAAAACTGGCAGATGACGAAGTAAAATTCCACTTGGCCGTATCACTACATTCGGCCATTCAGGAAACCCGCGAGCGCATCATGCCCTTCGCCAAAAGCTTTACCTTGATTGATTTAAGGGAAGCCCTGGATTATTGGTATGAAAAAACCCAGCGCAAAATAACCTACGAGTATATAGTCTGGAAAAACATCAATGACAAGTGGGTTGATATTGAAGCTTTGGTGCAGTTTTGTAAATATGTGCCCTGTAAGGTAAACCTTATTGAATATAACCCCATTGATGACGGGCATTTTCAGCAAGCTGAGGCCTCGGTAATTGAGGATTATATAGCGGCTTTGGAAAGTGAACGAATTCCCGTAACCGTACGTCGCAGCCGAGGAAAGGATATTGATGCGGCCTGTGGGCAGTTGGCAAACAAGCAATAGGAAATGCGCGGTTTTTGGCCACGCTTTCGGTGCCATTCGCGTTAAGAAATTCAAGCAGCCGTAATTTGGTTCAAAAAATCATTTAAAACATCTTCTTACGAGCCCATATACGTTTTTGTGTTAAAATCCATAGGTCAAATTTGCCTATCTTTGGGGCTTTATGAAGATAGTTTCGCAAATCAAACTACCTATTGAGACCGAGATGGAGCTTTTTGAAAAAAAGTTCTCCACTTCAATGGCTTCCAAGGTTTCGCTACTCAACCGAATAACCCATTATGTGGTCAACAGAAAGGGCAAGCAAATGCGGCCCATGTTTGTGTTTCTGATTGCGAAAATGACCAACGGTGGGCAGGTAAATGAGCGCACCTATCGCGGGGCGGCGGTTATCGAGCTTATCCATACCGCAACCTTGGTGCACGACGATGTGGTTGATGACAGTGACCACCGCCGCGGATTTTTCTCCATAAACGCCCTCTGGAAAAACAAGATCGCCGTATTGGTGGGCGATTATTTGCTGTCAAAAGGGCTGTTGCTCTCTATAGACAATGATGATTTTGATCTATTGAAGATCATTTCCATTGCCGTACGCGAGATGAGCGAGGGCGAATTGCTCCAGATTGAAAAGGCACGTAACCTCGACATTACCGAAGAAGTTTACTTTGAAATTATCAGGAAGAAAACCGCCACCCTCATCGCAGCCTGTTGTGCCATGGGCGCCCGCTCTGTAATGGCCCCAGAGGAGGAGGTGGAAAAAATGCGGCGGTTTGGCCAACTTATAGGTACGGCCTTCCAGATTAAGGATGATCTTTTTGACTATGGGAGCGAGCGCATTGGCAAGCCCACCGGTATTGATATCAAGGAGCAGAAAATGACCCTTCCGTTGATCTACGCCCTCAACCACAGCACGGCCCAAGAGCGAAAATGGCTTATCAATTCCGTTAAAAACCACAATAAGAATAAAAATCGAGTTAATGAAGTCATTGCCCTGGTAAAGGAAAAAGGCGGGTTGGATTATGCCGTAGAGAAAATGAAACAATTCCAACAGGAAGCCCTTCAACTTTTGAAATCATATCCGCCATCACCATATAGGGAATCATTGGAGCTTATGGTCAATTACGTGATTGACCGGAAGAAGTAGGGGCATTGTTTTGAAAGCCCTTATTTTATATTTCATAAATACTTCGGCACAGTTTTATAAGATAGATGGTTTTTTGGTTTTTAATATTTTTATTTTTACAAATTGAAACTGAAACTGGCCTTAAAGGCCTTGCAAAACGGAAATCTATTCGTAGCGAGCTACCTTCGGCAAAAGTTGAATTCTAAAACCAATTCCATTATACCATTAACAATTACTATCAGCCATAAACCATTCACCATTCACCAATCACCATTCACAATTAACCATTAACAAAAAACTGCGTGATAAGCCAAAATACCATAAACAGTGTTTTTGAGACCGCCCGGGTAGAGGAGGTGATCGGCGATTTTGTAAAGTTGAAAAAATCGGGCAGCAATTTCAAGGGACTTAGCCCCTTTACCGATGAGCGCACGCCCAGTTTTATGGTGAGCCCGGTCAAGCAGATTTGGAAGGATTTCAGTAGCGGAAAAGGGGGCAATGTTGTTTCATTCCTTATGGAGCACGAGCATTTTTCCTATCCCGAGGCCATAAGGTTTTTGGCAAAAAGGTACGGAATTGAAATCGAGGAAACCGAAAAGACCGATGAGCAGAAACAGCAGGCCAATGAGCGCGAAAGCCTCTATCTGGTGAGTGAGTTTGCCAAAAATTATTTCCACAAGACACTTTTAAAAACGGAAGAGGGCAAGGCCATTGGGCTCACTTATTTTAAGGAAAGAGGGTTTACTGATGAAACCATCAAAAAATTTGAGCTTGGATATTCACCCGATGCCTGGAGCGCTTTTACAGACCACGCCATCAAGAAAGGCTACAAGCTGGAGTTTCTTGAAAAAACGGGTCTTACCATTGTAAAGGACGATGCTTCCACAGGCTCGGCCACCAAGCAATTTGACCGGTTTAAGGGGCGGGTCATGTTTCCCATCCTTAGTATGAGCGGGCGCACCTTGGGCTTTGGCGGGCGTATTTTGACCAATGAGAAAAAAGCCGCCAAGTATCTCAATTCGCCCGAAAGCGATATTTATAATAAAAGCAAGGTGCTCTACGGCATTTTCCACGCCAAGCAGCGCATTGCCAAAGAGGACAACTGCTATCTGGTAGAAGGCTATACCGATGTGATCCAGCTATACCAAACGGGCATCCACAATGTGGTTTCCTCATCCGGTACGGCCTTGACCCCTGAGCAGATCCGGTTGATACGACGGCTCACCCAAAACATTACCGTGCTTTTTGACGGCGATGCAGCGGGCCTGCGTGCTTCCCTACGGGGAATAGATTTGATCTTGGAGCAGGGCATGAACGTGAAGATCTGTACTTTTCCCGAGGGGGAAGATCCCGATAGCTTTTCGCGGAAAAATTCCCTGGAAGAACTTACCCAATATCTGGACCAAAATGCCAAGGATTTTATCACTTTCAAGGCTTCTTTGCTTGCTTCCGAAGCCCAGAACGATCCTATCAAAAAGAGTGAGACCATACACGATATGGTAAGGAGCATAGCCAAGATTCCCGATGTAATAAAGCAGGAAGTGTACATTAAGGAGTGCGCCCGTATCATGGATATTTCT
Organism: uncultured Aequorivita sp.; assembly: GCA_964431895.1. Classification (GTDB taxonomy): domain Bacteria; phylum Bacteroidota; class Bacteroidia; order Flavobacteriales; family Flavobacteriaceae; genus Aequorivita. The sequence continues at coordinate 22,083 of CAYSLM010000019.1, read as the reverse complement.
GAAAGTGTACTCTTTAACTCCTTGGCCCAGACCCTGCGCCGGGAGAGAAAGGAAACGGCCAAAAAAACGGCGCCCAAAGACACCATGGAAGTGGTGGCCAAACAGCCAAAATCTGAAAAGGTCGATGTACAATTGGAGCTGGAACAAAAAATCATCGAGCTGTTATTGCTTTACGGCCATGTAGAGGAAGAGTTTGAAGATATGGTTCTAGATGTGGATGAGAAAGGAGAGATAGCATTGAAGCCCGAACAGCATAAGGCCCGGGTATATGAGAAAATTTACCTCGATCTGCAGGAAGATGAAATACAATTTACCAACCCCAAATTCAAACAACTTTATAATGAAGTGGTCAACCGCTACAATCGGGACAGCGAGACTACGGCGGCAAACTTTGTGAATGAATTGCCACAGGAAATGGCCCAAATAGCCACCGGTATCCTGATGGAGGAGGAACGCTACGTCCTGCACGACTGGGAGCGGAAAGAAATTTATGTGAAAGGAAAGGACAAGACCATCGCCCAAATGGTAAGCGAGACCATTTTAAACCTAAGACGCCATCTGGTAACCCAAAAAATAGATGAACTTTCCCAAAAGCTTCAAACGGAGGATTCTTCCCAAAAAGAAAACGGCCTTCAGGAAATCGTGGATTATATAAGCCTTAAAAAAGTACTTTCCAACAAACTGAACCGGGTGCTGTAACCTTAGGTAAACTGAAACATTCGGGCCTGGTTGATCAGTTCGGCCAAATTTGAAATCTTCAGTTTTTTCAACAATCGGGTCTTATAGGTGCTTACCGTTTTTTCGTTTATTTCCAACAGGGCTGCTATATCTTTGTTGCGCTTGCCACTGGATAATAGGTTGAGCACTTCCACTTCTCTGGCCGATAGTTTTTTGTAACGACCTACCAAGGTGTTGTCATTGACCGATTTGCTGTTGAAGGCAGCCGCCAGTTCGTCATTCAGAAACACTCCGCCCAAGGCAATTTTCCTAACGGCCTGTATAAAGGTATCTTCGGGTGTTGTTTTGGGAATATAGCCTGCCGCACCTGATTTTATGGATCGCAGGGCATAAATTTCCTCCGGCAATGAGCTGAAGATCGCAATGCGCACGCGGGGAAATTCATCGCGAATGCTGCGCAAAGCGTGGAACCCATTGATTTCTGGTATGTTCAATTCTAAAATCAAGATGTCTGGCTTTTCCTTCTCCAGACATTCCAACAGTTCTGAACCTCGTGATACGTGGCCTACAATGGAATAAGCCTCTGTCTGGTCCAGCAGCATAGAAGCTCCTGTCCGCGTTACGGGATGGTGGTCTGCTATTACAACTTTTTTCATTTTTTGGGGAGTTTTGGTGTTTGGTTGTTTAATTATTCTTGCAATTATTTTTTTTCCTGATTGCTTTTTTTGTCTTCGCATCTACTTTGGATGGAGCATATTTAAGCGAAAACGGTTTCTAAAATATTTGCTTCTGTTCTGTAATATTAATACTACATTTTCAATTTTTTAAAAAATCGGAGCAAGAAAAAGGAACCTTTCGTTCAATGGCTGAATATTTCGATGAGCAACAGGTCATTTCAGTTCTTCAGGGATTTTGCAAACCGGGATGGGTTCCATTTTATGACGGTTGGCCCTGTTTCGTGACCGGTATATTTCAAAAACCACAGCTTGCCTTCCGCTAAAGTCATTGGGCTGCTTTCCTTTTTCGGCCATCTCCATGGCCCATTCCAGCTCGGCATAACTGGCGCCCAATTGGTCTTCGTCTGAACGGCTGTCACCGAAAAGTCCGTCGGTAGGTGGGGCCTCCATGATTGAGGGTGAAATTTGCAGGGCCTGCCCCAGTTCATATACTTCGCTTTTCATCAGGTCTGCTATGGGGCTAATGTCCACCCCGCCATCGCCGTATTTGGTAAAGAATCCTACACCAAAGTCTTCTATCTTGTTGCCGGTACCGGCTACCAAATACCGGTGGAGCCCCGCAAAGTAATAGAGGGTGGTCATCCGTAAACGGGCCCGGGTGTTGGCCAGGGAAAGCTGTAGGTTGCCATCATCGGCCGTCTGCGGCACTTCTTTTTTAAACTGTTCAAAAACGCTGGTCAGGTTTATTTCGGTGTTGCTTACGTTGGCAAATTTGCTTTTCAATTGCGAAATGTGCTCCCGGCCCCTGCTTACCTGGTTTGGCGACTGGTGAATGGGCATTTCAACACAAAGGGTGCGCATACCGGTCCTGGCGCATAAGGCCGAGGTCACGGCAGAATCAATACCGCCGCTTATGCCAATAACAAAACCGTCCATTTGTGCGTTAATGGCATAGGTTTTTAACCAATCTACTATAAATTCAATTACTTTCTGGGTTTGCATTTTTTTAATGATAGTTTTGTCTGTTTCCAATTTTTTCTTTTGTTCGGATTATGGGTGCCCATTCAATTTTCTTATTTCTCCCCGAAAGGGAATTCTTCAGAATGGATTTTCTTAACTTTGCGGCCCACTGCATCAAAAGGATAAATTTACTAAAAACAAGCGGTCTTGATCACTAAAAGTTCCATTTCCCGGTTGAAAGTTGCCGTGCTACTATTTCTGGGGCTTATTGTAGTTGCATGCCAGAACAAAAGTAAGGTAGAGGCCGAAATTGAAAACATACCCATCGACGTTGAGGTTGTGCGCTTTGACAAGAAATTTGCCTCGGCCAGTCCCGAAGATCTGCCACGGCTTAAGGAAGAATTTCCTGCCTTTTTCCCCCAACAGTACCATGACAGTATTTGGGTACAAAAGATGACAGATACCCTTCAGGAGCAGCTGGAGTCCGAAGTGATCAAAACGTTTCCCACAGAAACAGAGCTCAGGGAAACCTTGGTGCCACTATTTCAGCATATCAAATACTATTTTCCCAAGTTTAAAACTCCCCGGGTTGTTGCCACGACCTCTGACGTAGATTACCGGAACAAGGTAATCCTTGCCGATAGCCTGCTCATTATCGCGCTTGACACTTATTTGGGCAGCGATCACCGCTTTTACCAGGGAATTGACAGGTATATTGCCAAGGAAATGAAGCCGTCGCAGATTGGGCCGGATGTAGCGGCCGTATATGCCCGACAGTTTATAAAGCCGCCCAATAGTCCTTCCTTCCTTAGCCAGATTATTTACTATGGAAAGATGCTATATCTAAAGGACATCTGGCTGCCCCATATTCCGGATTATGGGAAAATTGGCTATTCGCCAGAGGAATACCAATGGGCCGAGGAAAATGAGCAGTATATGTGGCGCTATTTTGTGGAAAAGGAATTGCTGTACAGCACCGATCGCAAACTGGGAGCACGGTTTATAAACCCGGCGCCTTTTTCAAAATTTTATCTGGAAATAGATAATGAATCCCCGGGAATGTTGGGCAGGTACCTGGGCTGGAAAATTGTGCGCGCCTATATGGACCACAGCAACTCAAGCGTACAACAATTGATGGTAACCCCTGCCGATGAAATCTTTAACAATTCTAAATACAAACCCCAAAAATAATGGCTGTAAAACACACTTCCGAAATTAAACTGCAAGTAGGACTCGATGAAAATAAAATACCCGAAACCATCCATTGGTCTGCCGAGGATGGCGGCGTTACCCATGAAGAAGCCAAAGCAGTAATGCTTTCGGTATGGGACCACAAGGCCAAGGAGTCGCTCCGCATTGATCTCTGGACCAAGGAGATGCCCGTAGATGAAATGAAGGTCTTCTTTCACCAGACCTTAACGGCTATGGCGGCTACCTTTCAACGGGCCACCAACGATGAAAAGATGAGCGCCACCATGCGCGATTTCTGCGATTACTTTGCCGAAAAACTGGAGCTTGAAAAGAAATAAAGCTTACGTCGTTCCGTATTTAAATGCCGTACAATTCGTTGTTGAGTCGTGCTATATAGCCTAAAACTTCCTCCCTGCCGGTACCGTCATTAGACGAGGTTATGAAGTTGGCAGGCATGGCTTCCCAATATTTTAGCATCTCCTGTTTATAGGCTGCTATATTCCGCTCGAGGGCTTTGGGTTTCAGCTTGTCGGCCTTGGTAAAGATGATATGGAATGGAATTTCTTTTTCCCCCATCCACTGCATAAACTCCACGTCTATGGGTTGCGGGGCGTGGCGGGAATCGACCAGGACAAATGCCAGGGTCAATTGCTCGCGATTTTCAAAATAGTCAGTAATAAATTTCTGGAATTTCTTCTTACTGCTTTTTGATACCCGGGCATACCCGTAGCCGGGCAAATCTACCAGATGCCAGTTTCCGTTGATAAGAAAATGATTGATGAGCTGTGTCTTGCCCGGCCGCCCCGAGGTTTTTGCCAACCCCTTGTGCTGCATAAGCATATTGATCAAGGATGATTTGCCCACGTTGCTTCGCCCTATAAAGGCATATTCCGGCAATGGGGCCTTTGGGCATTTGGCAACCTCGCTGTTGCTCACCACAAACTGGGCTGATTTTATCTGCATGCGTTATGGAAATTGTGTTGTGGTTTTGTTATTAGGATTTTATGGTTTGGCGATTTATGGAGAATATTGTTGTGATGGCGCCAATAATTTCTTGCGTTTTCCATAGCCACTGCTGTTTGAAACAAGAGTGGCAGATAAAGGATTTCTAGTTAAAAGCCACGCTTTTGCAGCCAGGCGTACATTAATTCGTTAAACTCATCGGGATGCTCCATCATGGCCGCATGGCCACATTTGTCTATCCAGAAAAGTTCAGAATCGGGAAGGAGCTCATCAAATTCTATGGCAACTTCAGGAGGGGTCACATTGTCGTTCTTTCCCCAGATAATGCAGGTTGGGGTGTGCATTTTGGGCAGGTCCTTGGCCATATTGTGCCTAATGGCGCTTTTGGCAATAGCCAGGGTTCTTATGAGCTTGTTGCGGTCGTTTACCGTCTTGTAAACATCGTCAACAATTTCTTTGGAGGCCACCGCCGGATCATAGAATACATTTTGGGCCTTCTGTTTTATGTATTCATAATCCCCGCGCTTGGGGTAGCTCTCGCCCATGGCACTTTCATAAAGCCCTGAGCTGCCGGTAATAATAAGGGCCCTGACCTTTTCAGGATACATTTTTGTGCAAAGCAGCCCAATGTGTCCGCCCAAGCTATTTCCCAAGAGAATCACATCTTCATAACCCAGGTGTTCAATGAACTGCGCCACGTATTTTGCAAAATTCTTTACCGTGGTGCGCAACAGGGTCATCTTGTAAATGGGAAGTTCGGGAATAAGGATTTTATAACCCTTGGGGGGAAAAAAATTGGCCACTCCGTCAAAATTACTCAACCCTCCCATAAGCCCGTGAAGTATCACGATTGGGGTGCCTTCACCTATTTCTAAATATGAAAATTTCCCTTCTTTCTTAAAGTGTTCCGACATGCTTTGGTTGATGCAATTTAGAATGACAAAAGTAAACAAAAATTTTTCATGCCATTCATTTATTGTAGCCCATTGTTCTCCAATGGGAAGGGGAAAGGTTATCTACAATGTGGTAAAACTTATCAACAAAGTGGTATATTGTGGTAAAAAGTGGTAAAAGTTACATATATTTGAAACTATTAAATGCGAATCGCGATTTTCCACAATGCTCAATCTAATAGGCACATACGAATGTAAGGCAGACGTAAAAGGGCGCATCATGGTGCCTGCTCCGCTCAAAAAGCAATTGGCCCAAGTAGTGCCTGAGGGCTTTGTGATAAAACGTGCCGTCTTCCAGCCCTGCCTAGAAATTTACCCGATGAAGGAATGGAATGCCCTAATGGAAAAAATGGGCACGCTCAACCGGTTCAGCCGAAAGAACAATGACTTTATCCGCCGGTTTACCGCTGGTGTCAAAACGGTAGAGCTCGATACCACGGGCAGATTGTTGATACCCAAGGATCTGCTTTCGTTTGCGGGAATTAACAAGGAGACTGTACTTTCCTCGGCCATCAATATCGTAGAGGTCTGGGATAAGGATAAATATGAACAGGCCATAGACGATGCGGCCAATGATTTTGCCGATCTGGCCGAGGAAGTCATGGGAAACAAAGAAGATGATGGTCATGGAATATCATAATCCCGTACTGCTAAAACAAGCTGTTGATGGTCTAAACATACGGCCCGATGGGGTATATGTCGATGTGACCTTTGGCGGTGGGGGGCATTCCCGTGAAATCTTGGAGCGGTTGGGTGCAGACGGTAAACTAGTGGCTTTTGACCAGGATAAGGATGCCCTGGAAAATGCCATTGACGATCCCCGATTTCTCTTGATCAACCAGAACTTTCGGTACCTAAGGCAGTTCCTTAGGTTTCACGGTCATAAGGCGGTAGATGGAATCTTGGCCGATCTGGGAGTTTCCTCCCACCAGTTTGATGTGGCCGAAAGAGGCTTCAGCACCCGGTTTGAAGCAAAGCTCGATATGCGGATGGACCGCGACAGCAGCCTGTCTGCCTATAAGGTGGTCAATGAGTATGAGGAAGACCGGCTGCGCCAAATATTTGCAAATTATGGTGAACTGCGTGCCGCGGCGGGAATGGCCCGAGTGATCGTAGAAGCTAGGCAAAAGGAAAGGATAAGAACGGGCAATCAGCTCAAGGAAGCCTTGGGAAGGTTTTTGCCTGCCCATAAAACCAATAAGATTTTGGCCCAGGTTTATCAAGCCATCCGAATTGAAGTAAACCAAGAGCTCGAGGCCCTAAAGGAATTTTTGGTACAGACCAGCGAGGTGCTACGTGCCGGCGGTCGACTGAGCGTTATAAGCTATCATTCGCTCGAGGATCGGTTGGTGAAGCGTTTTATACGAAACGGATTGTTTGAGGGAGAGCCTGAAAAGGATGTCTACGGCAATGTGGAAGTACCCTTCAAGGCCGTGGGAAAATTTATGGCTCCCTCGGCCCAGGAAATTGCCCAAAACAACCGTGCCCGAAGTGCCAAGCTGCGCCTAGCCGAAAAAATTTAATGGCCAAGCCAGGATGCGAACTTCTTTTTTAAAACTGAAGTGAAGAATATGAAAGAGAGTTTTTACAACATTATTAAAGGAAAATTTCTGGTAAGCGAGGAGGGGCTCAAAAATTGGCGGTTTATCATTTTTCTCTCGGTCTTGGCCTTGGTGATGATAGGCAGTTCCCACAGTGCCGACAAAAAAGTGCACAAAATCTCCCTGCTTAACGCCCAGGTCAAGGAGTTAAAAAGCGAATATGTTGATGTGCGGATGCGCTTGATGCAGGTGCGTATGGAGAGTAGGATAATCAACGCCATGGCGGGTAGGGGCCTGCAGCCATCTACTTCCCCGCCCAAGCGAATCCTCATTGTGGGCGATAAGGAATAGCGGTGGAAAGATAAAAAAACGGAACAAAACCAAACTGTGTCAAAATGGCCATAGAAAGAAAAAACATATTGAACCGTCTTTACCTGGTCGCGGGCTGCATGTTTCTTTTTGCCCTGGCCATCAGCGTAAAGCTCATCAATATTCAATTTGTTCACGGTGACAAGTATCGCGAACTGGCCAAGGAAAGCACGACCAAAAACTTTGTGATTCCCGCCAATCGGGGCAATGTATATGCCGATGACGGCAGCCTTTTGGCAACTTCGGTACCTAAATACAACATCCGTTTTGATGCCATTACCGTTTCGGCCGATGACTTTAAGGAAAACATCAAGCCATTGTCAGAGGGCCTTTCGCAAATGTTCGGCAAGCCGGTTTCGCATTATTTGAATGTCTTGCGAAAAGCCAGGGCAGACAAGAACAGGTATCTGCTTATCGCCAAGAATCTTGGCTATTCCGACTACATTAGAATCAAAAGCCTTCCCCTTTTCCGAAAAGGACCTTATAAAGGTGGATTGATTGTAGAACAGCGCACCGTGCGCGAACATCCCATTGGGAAAATTGCCCAGCGCACCGTGGGCGACGAGGCCTTTGATAGGCCCGGCTATTATGCCGTGGGTCTTGAGGGTGCCTTCAACGACCTGCTCACGGGAAAGGAGGGCCACCGTTTAAAACAGAAAATTGCTGCTGGCCAATGGAAACCCATCTCAGATGATAACGAAATAGAGCCCCAAGACGGTTACGATATCGTTTCTACCATCAATGTGAACATGCAGGACATTGCCCACCATGCACTGCTACGGCAATTGGAATATTATGAAGCCGAACACGGCACGGTAGTGGTCATGGAAGTGGCCACAGGTGAGATAAAAGCCATCTCAAACCTGGGGCGCACTTCTTTGGGAACTTATTATGAAAAGCTGAATTATGCCGTAGGCGAAGCCCACGAGCCGGGCTCTACCTTTAAGGTAATGGCCTTGATGGCCGCCCTGGAAGATAAAGTGATAGACACCAGTACCGTGGTTGATACCGGAAAGGGTGTGAAGGTGTTTTACGGAAGAAAGATTTATGATTCGCACCGTGGTGGCTTTGGCAAGATTTCGGCGGCCCGCGCACTCGAGGTTTCTTCTAATATTGGGCTGGCCACTATCATTGACGACAATTACGCCAAAAATCCCAATAAATTTATCAATCGCCTGGAAAGCTGGCACTTGAACCAAAAGACCGGAGTAGCCATAAAAGGAGAAGGTAAGCCTATGATTCCCCGCCCCGGCGACAAAAAATGGAGCAAGAACGCCCTGCCCTCCATGGCCTATGGTTACAATTTAGAGCTCACCCCACTTCAAACCCTGACCTTTTATAATGCCATTGCAAACAACGGGGTTATGGTAAAACCGCGCTTTATAAAAGAGGTGCGCGCCTGGAATGAAAAGGTTACCACCTACCATACCCAGATCATCAATCCTAAGATTTGTTCCGATGAAACCCTGTCAGAAATAAAGGAAATCATGAAGAACACCGTAGAGCGCGGAACGGCAAAATCACTATACTCGCCAGATTTTTCCATGGCCGGCAAGACCGGAACTGCCCAAACAGAATACTGGATGCCCGACTGGAATAGCAACAGGCGCTACGTATCGTCATTTGCGGGATTCTTTCCGGTTGAAAACCCCAAATATTCCTGTATCGTGGTCATCCACAAGCCAAGTACGAAAAAAGGTTTTTATGGGGCCGATGTTTCTGGTCCGGTATTCAAGAGAATTGCCCAGAAAATTTTTACCGAATCGCAGATAATAGATTCCGTAGAAGCTGTGGAACGGCCCGATCCAATTATCGAGCGGGATTTCAAAAAGTATTATTCCAAATTGCAACAGCCGGCAAAAAAGATTCCGAACGTTAAAGGTATGCCCGGAATGGATGCCGTTTCCCTATTGGAAAATTTGGGCCTCAAGGTCAAGGTAGTGGGCAATGGTACCGTTACCCGTCAATCCCTGCAGTCTGGTGAGGCCTTAAGGAAAGGACAAAAAATAATCCTGGAGCTATCGTGATATTGTTAAAGGACATATTGTATAAAGTTACTCTCCTAAAAGTAGTGGGCAGTACTTCTGTGGCTATTGGAGATATTGTATTTGATTCGCGCAATGTTTCACTCAACGATGTATTCGTCGCCATAAGAGGAACAGTTTCAGACGGGCACCAGTTCATCAAAAATGCGACAGATAAAGGTGCCTTGGCCATTATCTGCGAAAGTTTGCCCGAGCAGATGATAAACGGAATCACCTATGTACAAGTAGCCGATTCGCACCGGGCGCTGGCCATCATGGCGGCCAATTACTACGACAATCCTTCGGCAGAATTGAAATTGGTAGGCGTTACCGGAACCAATGGCAAAACCACCATAACATCCCTCTTGTACCAACTTTTCAAAAATGCCAGCCTGGAGGCTGGCTTGCTTTCCACCGTAAAAATCATGGTGGGCGATGAAGAATTTAAAACCCTACACACCACGCCCGATTCATTGACCATCAATAAGTATTTACGTAAAATGGTAGATGCCGGGGTAGAGTTTTGTTTTATGGAAGTAAGTTCTCATGGAATACATCAAAAACGTACCGAGGCGCTTCATTTTACCGGTGGGGTTTTTACAAACCTTTCCCATGACCATTTGGACTACCACAAGGATTTTGCGGAGTACCGCGATGTGAAGAAATCTTTTTTTGATTCCTTGCCAAAATCGGCTTTTGCCCTCGTAAACGTCGATGATAAAAACGGCGTGGTCATGCTTCAGAATACCGCGGCCAAAAAACACACCTATGCCCTGAAAACCTATGCCAATTATAAAGGCCAGGTCCTGGAAACTCAATTTACAGGGCAGCTTCTTCGCATTAATGGCCAGGAGCTATGGGTGCGGTTGATCGGGAATTTCAACGCCTATAACCTGTTGGCCATTTACGGTGCGGCCGATTTGCTGGGGCTTGAAAGGTTTGAGATTCTGCAGATATTGAGCACTCTCGATAGTGTAGACGGCAGGTTTCAATCCGTTATTTCCAAAAAGAATATCACCGCAATCGTTGATTATGCCCATACCCCAGATGCCCTGCAAAATGTTTTGGAAACCATAAACAGTATACGCACCGGCAATGAGGAGGTCATTACCGTAGTAGGCTGTGGTGGCGATCGAGATGCGGCCAAAAGGCCTGTTATGGGAAAGATTGCCGCGGCCCTGAGTACCAAGGTCGTCTTTACCAGTGACAACCCCCGTACCGAAAACCCCGAAGAAATCATCCGACAGATTGAAAAGGGAGTTTCTGCCGAAAACTATAAAAAGACCCTCTCCATTGTCAACCGGAAGGAGGCCATCAAGGCTGCCTGCCAAATGGCCAGTGAAAACGACATCATTCTCGTTGCCGGAAAGGGCCACGAGACCTATCAGGAAATCAAGGGGGAGCGTTTTGATTTTGATGATTTAAAGATTGTAAAGGAAACCTTAACCGCCTTAAACAAATAACCGCATGCTTTATTATTTATTTGAGTATTTAGACAAAGCGTACGATATCCCGGGAACGGGCCTGTTCGGTTTTATAACCTTTCGGGCTATTATGGCGGTCATTCTGTCGCTTTTTATCGCAACCGTTTACGGAAAGAAAATCATCAATTACCTCAGGAGAAAACAAGTGGGAGAATCCATTCGCGATCTTGGTCTAGACGGCCAGAACGAAAAGGCTGGAACCCCCACTATGGGCGGTATCATTATAATATTGGCCACACTCATTCCCGTTTTACTGTTTGCCAAGCTCGAAAATATTTATGTGGTGCTTTTAATAGTCACTACCCTTTGGATGGGGACTATCGGTTTTATAGATGACTATATCAAAAAATTCAGGAATGATAAGCAAGGCCTGCCCGGGAAGTTTAAGGTGATAGGACAAATTGGGCTCGGACTGTTTGTTGGCGTCACTATGTATTTCCATCCCGGTATTGTAGTACAGCGTACCACCGCCAACCCCGGTGCCGAGACCGAAGTCATCGCAAAACCTTCGACCAACACCTTCTACGTAAAGGACAAATCCATGCTTACCACCATCCCTTTTGTCAAGGAAAATGAATTCAATTATTCAAGTCTTATCAGCTGGGCTGGGGAAAATTACAAAAGTTATGTATGGCTCATCTTTATACCCATCGTCATTTTTATTATCACTGCCGTGTCAAACGGGGCCAACCTCACCGATGGTATTGATGGGCTGGCTGCGGGCAGTTCGGCTATTATTGGGCTCACCCTCGCCATCTTTGCATGGGTTTCAGGCAATGTTATTTTTTCAGATTATCTCAACATCATGTACATCCCCAATACGGGGGAAATGACCATTTTCATCACTGCCTTTGTAGGCTCTCTTATTGGATTTTTATGGTACAACGCTTATCCGGCCCAGGTTTTTATGGGCGATACCGGTAGCTTGACCATTGGCGGCATCATAGCTGTCATTGCCATAGCCGTGAGAAAGGAGCTGCTCATACCCATTCTCTGCGGCGTTTTTTTGGTAGAAAACCTTTCGGTGGTATTGCAGGTGAGTTGGTTTAAGTACACAAAAAGGAAATTTGGTGAGGGCCGGCGCATCTTTAGAATGTCGCCCCTGCACCACCATTACCAAGTCAAGGGATTTCACGAAAGCAAGATAGTTACCCGCTTCTGGATTGTGGGTATTTTCTTGGCCATTTTGACCATTGTCACACTAAAGATAAGATAGAGCTTCAGGATAAAGAGGCCTACACCGATTACGGATTGTATGGAAAGAAGAAAGGAAAATAGAAAACAAAAAATTGCCGTTCTCGGGGCCGCCGAAAGTGGCGTGGGTACCGCTGTGTTGGCACAAAAACAGGGATATGGTGTTTTCGTTTCCGACTCCGGGGAAATAAAGGAGAAGTACAAACGGGAACTTGACCAACACAATATTGAATGGGAAGAGAACGGACATAGCCAGACCAAAATCCTCTCGGCAGGAGTGGTTATGAAAAGTCCTGGCATACCCGAAACTGCGCCCATAGTGGTAAAATTGCGCCAAATGGGAATCAACGTTATTTCAGAAATTGAGTTTGCCTCAAGTTTCACCAATGCCACTATTGTAGGAATCACCGGAAGCAATGGCAAGACCACTACCGCCAGCCTCACCTATTGCCTGCTCAAAGACGGTGGGCTCAATGTGGCTCTTGGCGGAAATATCGGAAAAAGTTTTGCCCGGGAAGTGGCAGAGGAAAAATATGAAAATTTTGTACTGGAGCTTAGCAGTTTCCAGCTTGACGGCATAGCGACTTTTTCACCCCATATCGCCGTTTTGACCAATTTGAGTCCAGATCATCTGGACCGATACGACCATACATATGAAAATTATATCGCGGCCAAGTTCAGGATCACCATGAACCAGTCTCCGCAAGATTATTTCATTTACAATGCCGATGACACCGAAATTATCAGGTGGCTTTCGCAAAACCCAATAAAAGCACAACCGCTGCCCTTTTCTACCAAAACCCAGTTGGAACAGGGAGCCTTTATAAAAAACAAGGAAATAGTAATCAAAATAAATAACTCAGAATTTATTATGCCAATCGCAACAATAGGAATACAAGGGGAACACAATGTGAAAAACGCCATGGCCGCCTCCACCGTGGCCAAATTGTTAAATATCAGGAAGCAGACCATCCGCGAGAGTCTGGAGGCCTTTCAGGGTGTAGAGCATCGTTTGGAGAAAGTGTTGAAAATAAACAATGTACTTTATATCAACGATTCAAAAGCTACCAATGTCAATGCTACGTATTTTGCCTTAAACAGCATGGAAAATCCAACCGTGTGGATAGTAGGTGGCGTTGATAAAGGCAATGATTATACTGAGCTTTTGCCATTGGTTAATGAGAAAGTCAAGGCCATTATCTGCTTGGGACTAGACAACCAAAAAATCATCGATGCCTATGGCAATGTAGTGGACACTATCATTGAAACAGATTCTATGCAGATGGCCGTAAAACTGGCTTACAAGTTGGCCGAACGAAACAATACCGTTCTACTTTCCCCTGCCTGTGCCAGTTTTGACCTTTTTGAGAATTATGAAGATAGGGGCAGGCAGTTCAAGGAGGCGGTAAGAAATCTGTAGGAAAGGGGTTTTCATTGGCGTACCATTTGTAAAAACCGAAGAAATTGAAAAATAATTTAAAAGCGTAAAACAGCGAGAAAAGAAAAGTCAAAATGCGGAACATTTTCCAGTACATACAGGGTGATCGGGGCATTTGGGGCATTGTAGGCTTGCTGGCCTTATTTTCCTTTTTGCCCGTTTACAGTTCCAGCAGCAATCTGGCATACCTTTATGGCGATGGCAGTACCCTGCCGTACCTATTGAGGCATTTTTCGCACCTTGTTCTTGGCTTCGGCATTCTGTACGGGGTTCACAAAATACCTTATCATTATTTTAGGGGCCTATCTATTATTGCCCTGCCGGTGATCGTGGTGCTGCTGGTCGTTACCCTGGCCGAGGGAACAACCATTGACGGGGCCAACGCCAGCAGATGGATACGTTTGCCCTTTGTAGGCATCACCTTCCAAACGTCAACCCTCGCAGGGGTTGTATTGATGACTTATGTAGCCCGTTACCTGTCAAAAATCGTTGATAGGGAAGTTACTTTCAAGGAAACCATTCTGCCGTTATGGCTACCGGTATTTTTGGTTTTGGCCCTAATCTTGCCAGCCAATTTCTCTACCACGGCCATATTTTTCGCCATGGTCGTTATGTTGGTTTTTGTGGGCCAGTACCCGCTGCGCTATCTGGCCATAATTTTGGGCGCCGGCTTGCTTTTCCTCTTGTTTTTTGTATTGGCGGCAAAGGCCTTTCCGGGAGTATTTCCCAACCGTGTGGACACTTGGATAAGCCGGGTTGAAAATTTTGCAGACAACAAGGATACCGAAGCCGATTACCAAATTGAAAAAGCAAAAATTGCCATTGCCTCGGGCGGCATTATTGGGGCCGGGCCGGGAAAGAGCGTTCAGAAAAATTTCCTTCCGCAGTCGTCCTCAGATTTTATTTATGCCATTATCGTTGAGGAATTTGGCCTTCTGGGGGGTATGTTCCTTATGTTGCTCTACCTGTTTCTCCTTTTCAGGATTGTGGTGGTGGCGCATAAATCTACTTCCATATTTGGAAAACTCTTGGTTATAGGCGTGGGGCTGCCCATTGTTTTTAGGGCGATGATAAACATGGCCGTGGCGGTAGAGCTGTTTCCGGTAACGGGCCAAAACCTTCCCTTGATAAGCAGCGGGGGCACCTCCATCTGGATGACGTGTCTGGCCCTGGGGATGATCTTGAGTGTAAGCGCCAAAAGGGAAGTGGTACCAAAGGAAGAAAAAGAAGAAAATCCGCTTGATATTTTAAGCGAAACCATATAAACGAAAAACGCAGTACGTGCCAAACACCATGGAACAAAGAAGATTTATCTTATCGGGCGGCGGAACCGGCGGGCATATATACCCGGCCATAGCCATAGCCAATGAGCTAAAGGCCCGTTTTCCCGATAGCCAGTTTTTGTTTGTGGGGGCCAGCGACAGGATGGAAATGGAAAAGGTACCCCAAGCCGGTTACCCCATAAAAGGCCTGTGGATTTCTGGCCTGCAGCGCAGCCTGTCTCTCCAAAACCTGGCTTTTCCCCTTAAGTTGGTTTCCAGTCTGGCGAAATCTAGAAGTATTATCAAAAAATTTCGGCCCGATGTGGCCATTGGAACGGGCGGTTATGCCAGTGCGCCACTATTGCGGATGGCCGCCGCACGGGGCATTCCTTGCCTTATACAGGAACAGAACAGCCATGCCGGGATTACCAACAAATGGCTGGCCGGCAAGGTGCAGAAAATTTGTGTGGCCTATGAAGGCATGGAAAAATTCTTCCCCATAAATAAAATTCGGCTTACCGGCAATCCCGTAAGGCAGGATTTGCTCAACATAGCCTCCAAGACCAACGAGGCCCATGAATTTTTCAAGCTAAATAAAAATAAAAAAACGCTGCTTGTCCTTGGCGGAAGTTTGGGGGCGGGAAGAATAAATGCCCTTATTGAAAGCTCACTCCCGTTTTTTCAGAAAAACGACCTTCAACTCATCTGGCAATGTGGCAAATATTATGAAGAAGCCTATAAAGGAAAAACCGATGATTGGGTAAAGGTGCATCCCTTCCTAAGCCGGATGGACCTTGCCTATGCCGCCGCCGATGTGGTGCTGTCAAGGGCCGGGGCGCTCAGTGTTTCAGAACTGTGCCTGGTGGGGAAACCGGTGATATTCGTTCCCTCGCCCAATGTGGCCGAAGACCACCAAACCAAAAATGCCCAGGCCATTGTAGAGAAAAATGCCGCCTTGATGATTGGGGAACATGAACTGGAAGCTCGTTTTGAAGAAGAATTTTCAGCCCTCTTGGCTTCCGAGGAAAAAAGAAACACCTTGGCCACAAACATTAAAAAACTGGCCAAACCGAAGGCCGCCGAACATATAGTCGATGAGATTGAAAAATTATTAAAAGAAGTCTACGGATCGGGTACCTGATAGCAAACCATCCTTCGGCCCACACCTAAAAACAACAAGAAAAAAAAACAGGAAACAAGAAATAAGAAAGAAGAAACCAGAAACCAGAAACAGTGTACAACCTAGACAAAATACAAACTTTTTACCTCGTCGGCATCGGCGGGATTGGCATGAGTGCCTTGGCGCGCTTTTTCAAAATGCAGGGGAAAGCTGTATTTGGGTATGACCGTACGGCCACCCACCTAACGGCCCAACTTATTTCTGAAGAAATTCCGGTGAGCTATGTAGATGAGGTTTCCGAAATTCCCGAGATAGCGCTCAACAAGAAGAACGTTTTGGTGGTCTATACGCCCGCCATTCCGAAGCACAACAAGATCCTAAATCATTTCTTTTCTGAAGATTTCTATATATTAAAGCGCGCCCAGCTTTTGGGCGAGGTCACCAAAAACAGCCTCTGCCTGGCTGTGGCCGGTACCCACGGAAAAACCACTACCTCGGCCATACTGGGCCATTTGCTGGCCGAATGCAATATGCCCGTGACTGCATTTTTAGGCGGCATTGCCGAAAATTATAAATCGAATTTTATTTACAAAGGCAACGAGATCACCGTTGTTGAAGCAGATGAATTTGACCGTTCCTTCCTTCAGCTTCGGCCAGACATAGCGTGCGTAACTTCTATGGATGCCGACCATCTCGATATTTATGGCGATGCTTCGGAAATTGAAAATGCTTTCAGAACCTTTTCCGATTTGGTCGAAGAGGAATCGCATATTTTCATCAAGAAAAATCTTCCGCTTGACGGGATGACCGTCGCCATTTCAGAAACGGCAGATTACTGTGCGCAGAACGTCACCGTAAGCGATGGTTGCTACCACTTTGACCTAAAAACACCAAACGAAACTATTGAAGACCTAACCTTTGGCCTTCCCGGAAGGCACAACCTTACTAATGCCATTATGGCTTTGGGCATGGCAATTTTAGCAGGCTCCCCAACCGATTGCCTGCCCAAGGCCTTGGCATCTTTTAAAGGGGTGGAAAGACGTTTTTCCACCAAAATAAAAACCGAAAAGTTGGTGTTGGTTGATGATTATGCCCACCATCCCACAGAGATAGATGCCCTGTTTCAGGCCGTCGATGAAATGTATCCGGACGATCATAAGCAGATTGTTTTCCAACCGCATCTATACAGCCGTACCCGCGATTTTGGGGCTCGGTTTGCAGAGAGCCTGTCACAATTTGACGAGGTTGTGCTGCTCGATATCTATCCGGCCCGGGAGGAGCCCATTGAGGGTATTACTTCGCAATGGCTTTTGGATCAAATAGTGGCCCGCAATAAAAGGTTGGTATTTAAGTCGGCCCTGCCCGAGGTGCTCCTAAAATCGAAATGCCGCATCAAACTGCTGGTGGGCGCTGGAGATATTGGTGCCGAAGTGGAAAAAATAACCGAAAAACTGAAAAATGAGGCGTAGTTTGGAAATAGTGAAGTTTATATTGCTGCTTGGCTTGATGGCCTTCCTTTTCAGCTTTGCCAAAAAGCGAAACGACGTGCGTAAAATCAAGCGCTTGGAGGTGGAGTTTATAGATGACAACAATCCATTTATTACCTATGAAACAGTTAATAAATTGTTGATACAAAATCAAGGGCAGGTTACGGGCATAGGTAAAGAAACTTTAGTTTTGAAAGAGATGGAGCAAAGACTTCAGGCCAATCCTATGGTTCGCAACGCACAAGTGTTTGTGACGGTCGATGGGGCCCTGAATGCCAAAATTGAGCAGCGCAGGCCCATAGGCAGGGTAGTTGCCTCTCCCGATTATTACCTTGATGCCGACGGGGATAAAATGCCACTGTCTGAAGTATATGCGGCACGTGTTCCTTTGATTACGGGGGTTTCCAAGAATAATTTTACCGAACTGGCCCCGCTGTTGCTAAAAATTGAAAATGATGGCTTCATGCGCCAAAGCGTGATCGGGGTGCACCGCCAGGCCAATGGAGAGGTAGAGCTAAAATTGCGGAAGATTGATTTGAGGATACGTTTCGGAAAACCCGAATTCGTTGAAAAAAAGTTTCAAAACTTAAAGGCATTTTATAAAAAAATTAAACAAGACAGTATGCTCAATGCATACCAGATGGTAAACCTGAAATTTGAAGACCAGGTTATAGCTACAAAAAAGGAAGACCATGGAAAATGATAATATTGCGGTAGGACTGGATATAGGGACAACAAAGATTGTCGCCATGATCGGACGAAAGAACGATTATGGGAAAATGGAAGTTTTGGGCATTGGCAAGGCCAAGAGCCTCGGGGTGCACCGTGGGGTGGTTAACAATATTACCCAGACCATCCAATCTATCCAGCAAGCCGTTCAAGGGGCCGAAACTTCATCGGGTATGAAAATCAATGAAGTGGTGGTGGGTATAGCTGGCCAACATATTCGTAGCCTACAGCATAGCGATTACATTACCCGGCCCAATGGCGAAGATGTAATTAAGGAGGAAGACATAGAAAAACTTTGCAACCAGGTGCACAAACTGGTCATGTTGCCCGGCGAGGAAATCCTCCACGTATTGCCCCAGGATTTTAAGGTTGATGGCCAGGCCGAGGTCAAGGAGCCCATAGGGATGTACGGCACTCGGCTCGAGGCCAATTTTCACGTGGTGGTGGGGCAGGTGTCCTCTATTCGCAACGTGGGCAGATGTATAAAGAGCGCGGGGCTCGAGCTTTCGGCCATAACCCTGGAGCCATTGGCATCGGCCAAGGCCGTCTTGAGCCAGGAGGAAAAAGAAGCGGGAGTGGCACTTATCGATATTGGGGGTGGAACCACCGACCTAGCCATCTTTAAGGATGGTATTATTCGGCATACCGCCGTTATCCCCTTTGGCGGCAACGTAATTACCGAAGATATCAAGGAGGGCTGCTCCATTATTGAAAAACAGGCAGAACTGTTGAAGATAAAATTCGGTTCGGCCTGGCCAGGTGAAAACAAAGACAATGAGATTGTTTCCATTCCGGGACTACGGGGACGGGAGCCCAAGGAAATCAGCCTAAAAAACCTCTCCAAAATAATCCACGCCCGGGTGATTGAAATTATCGAGCAAGTCTATCTCGAAATAAAGAATTATGGCCATGAAGAGCAGAAAAAGAAGCTCATTGCAGGTATTGTGCTTACCGGCGGTGGGGCACAGCTACTGCACATTAAGCAACTTGTAGAGTACATAACCGGTATGGATACCCGAATAGGATATCCCAACGAGCACTTGGCCGGCGATAGCGATGCCGAAACCACCAGCCCCATGTACGCCACGGCAGTTGGCCTGGTATTAAACAGTCTGGAAAGCAAGGAAAAATCATCATTGATGAAGCGCTTTCCGCATCACGAAATCCCTTCCGAAGAAGAATCAAAACCCGAGGAATCAAAACCCGAGGCAAAACCCGAGAATGAAGGAAAGAAGGAAAGGAAAACCAGGGGAATATTCGACCGTTGGGCCGAAAAATTTAAGGATTTCCTTGATAATGCCGAGTAAAAATACTTCGGAAGGAAAATTTAAAAACTTGAGAAAAATAAAAAATTGCAATAAAAACCAAAACTATGAGCAGCAAAACAGAATTTGACAATATTTCATTCGACCTGCCGAAGAACCAGTCCAATGTGATCAAGGTAATTGGTGTAGGCGGCGGTGGAAGTAATGCCATCAACCACATGTTCAGTTTGGGCATAAAAGGGGTTGACTTCGTAATCTGTAACACCGATGCCCAGGCACTGGAGAACAGCCCCGTGCCTATAAAGATACAATTGGGCGTATCGCTTACCGAAGGTCTTGGCGCCGGCGCCAATCCTGAAATAGGGGAGCAGTCTGCCGTGGAGAGCATGGAAGAGATCCGCAGTATGCTCACCACAAATACCAAGATGGTGTTCATCACTGCCGGAATGGGCGGGGGTACGGGCACCGGGGCAGCGCCAATCATTGCCAAAATGGCCAAGGACCTCGATATACTCACCGTAGGTATCGTGACCATTCCTTTTCAGTTTGAGGGAAAGACCAGGAATGACCAGGCCCAGATTGGTGTAGAAAAACTTCGCCAAAACGTAGATTCACTTGTGGTCATTAACAACAACAAATTGCGGGAGGTCTACGGCAACCTCGGCTTTAAGGCCGGATTCTCAAAAGCCGATGAGGTTTTGGCCACCGCTGCCCGTGGTATTGCCGAAGTGATTACCCACCACTATACCCAAAATATTGACCTACGCGATGCCAAGACCGTTTTGGCCAATAGCGGGACGGCTATTATGGGTAGCGCAACGGCCTCGGGCGCCAACCGGGCCAAGGAGGCTATAGGGAAGGCCCTTGATTCTCCCCTGCTCAATGACAATAAGATAAAAGGAGCCAAGAACGTACTGCTGCTTATCGTTTCCGGTTCCGATGAAATTACCATTGACGAGATTGGCGAGATAAGTGACCACATCCAGGAAGAGGCCGGCCACAGCGCAAACATAATCATGGGCGTGGGCGAAGATGAAACTTTGGATGGTTCCATTTCCATCACGGTCATTGCCACGGGTTTCAATGCCGAGCAACAAAATGAAATAGTAAATGCCGAAACCCGGAAAATAATCCACACGTTGGAAGACGAGCAAAAGGCGGAACAGGAGCTTATGACCAAGCCTTCCGCAACCTCGGGCCCGTTGCCGCAAAAACCTGAAGGCCGAACGCGCAAGGTCGAGGCCCCCATCATCAGGCACACCTTGTTTGACGAGGCCGAAACGGTTGAAAAGGAACCATTTGAGGGATATGTCAAAACCTCGCAGCTCATCAAAAATATCGACGTGAGTTATGAGGAAGTCTCTGCCAGCGACCTGGAAGATTTCAATCAAGTGGAGATCAATAAAATTGATGTGAACGAGTTTGTAATCCTCGAGGCGCCAAAAAATAAGGAAGATGATGCCCCCGCCGAAACTACTTCCCCCGAAGGGACTGAGCAAATGCTGATGTTTGATATGCCCATGAATCCTGCACCTCAAAAAACTTCACAAAAAAGTGGGGACGAAAATAACCCCGATTCCCGTTTAGATGAGATCGAGGTCAGGGACCACGTAGAGGTAGTGCCAGTAACCGAAATTTCTGGGGAAGGCGTAAAACGGTACAGCTTAGACGATTACCAAGAGGAGGAAGATAGGCTTACTGGTGCCAAACCATCAAAGAAGACTATGGTCGAGGAAGAGGCCGAAGAAGAGATCGTATTTGAGAAACGCACCGTTTCGCAGCCAGAGGAGGAACAAAAAGTTATGGAGGAAGAGGCAGACCCCCTCAATTCGCCCATATCAAAAATCCTGAAGGAGCGTGCCGAAGAGCGAAAGAAAAAGATGAAGGAATTTAATTATAAATTCAAGAACAGCCCCTCGCACATCAACGAAATAGAAAAGGAGCCCGCCTATAAACGGATGGGAATAGATCTGGAGCAGAACCAACCGGGCCCCAATATCTCGCGCATGTCTGTAAATACCGAGGACGACGAGGTGGAGCTGCGCAAAAACAATTCCTTTCTGCACGATAATGTAGACTAAGTGAACATCTTTTTCACTTAAAGCAGGGCCCGGACTACCTCGTTGTGTTCGGGCCTTTTATGTTTTCTTCAATGATACCTGAAAATTGTGTTTTACATTTCCGCTGAATTGAGTATCTTCGTGCACTGAAAAAATAGAGCCATGAGCTTACAGCAAAAGGTAATGGAAGCCATGAAAACGGCGATGAAGAATAAGGACGCCCAGGCCCTGGAGGCCTTGCGTTCCGTTAAATCGGCGCTGTTGCTGGCACAAACCGAATCGGGTTCCAAAAAGGAATTGACCGAGGCCGAAGAATTGAAGTTGTTGCAGAAACAAGTGAAACAAAGAAAAGACAGCGCTGCAATTTATAGAGAACAGGGACGCCCAGATCTGGCCGAGCCGGAACTGGCCCAGGCGGAGATAATAGAACAATTCCTACCCAAGCAGTTAGATGAAGAAGAAGTTGCAAAAATCATTGACGGCATCATAGCCGAAACCGGTGCCACCTCTATGGCCGATATGGGCAAGGTAATGGGCCTGGCTAGCAAGAAATTGGCCGGGCAGGCCGATGGCAAGACCATCTCAACCGTGGTAAAGGCCAGGCTTTCATAAGGAACAGAAACACGTGACTAGACACAAGACATAAGAATCAAGATACAATAATAACGGCCGCGTGGCGCAACTGAAT
>CAYSLM010000018.1:2743-28919 GCA_964431895.1 uncultured Aequorivita sp. | reverse complement strand
ACTTGACCTTCCTCTTCATTGAGTCGCACAAGATCATGAGGCAAGTGCTCATCAACGAAAATGGTGAGGTTATCCGCGATTGGAAAAAGCTGGAAGCAGCGGTCATGAAAGGGGATGACCTATCCAAGACCGAAAAGGAAGTGGCGCTCACCCATACAGCCAATTTTTTGGGCAGGACCTTTCAGGAGGTGAAGAACATTTATCCTTTTTTTGCCAGTGAGCGCGATGAGAACAGGTTTTTCAATATTATTTATTTCCTTGGGAAATTGGCCATTGAGGAGGCCATAGGCGGTGAGAAGCGATTGATAACCTTTAGTCCTGTCCTTCGCGAGCGACTGGGGCATCACATACACGGTGAGCAATGGGCACACCGAATAAAGCATACTCTGCGCGAAAAAGGCTTGTGGGAAAGGCCCCTGCACATCATCAGTGCCAATATGCACAGCGTGATGAACAGCCTTTATGCCGAAAAAGCCCTGCCCGCAGAGTTTGCAAAGAAAAACCCCCTGCAGGTGTATGAAGCCCTCAGTAGCCCCACAAACCTGAAGCTGCGGGAAAAGGTTACCAAAACCGCGCTGGGGAAAGGAATGCTGTTCCTGGAGGACCAGAGCGGCACCAATATTGACGTTCAAATCATCGATACGGCCCAAATAGGAAAAAATGGCTTTACCGAAAACCTAAATGGCATAGACGATTCAAAAAAACCGGTAATCCTGGTTATGGACTATGCCTTTGGCGAACAGGCCTATGAAACCATGGACGAGCTGCTGAAGCCTTATGTTGACAGCCATAAAAACCGGTACCGGCTCAACGTGATCTCAGTTTCCGTTATGGGCAAGGCCGGGATCCTTGAGGGAGGCAAAGGCGATATAATGATACCTTCTGCCCACGTATTTGAGGGCACGGCAGACAACTATCCCTTTAAGAACCAAATGGATAAGTCCCTCTTTAAGGATGACGGCGTAAATGTATATACCGGCACTATGATCTCGGTCCTGGGTACCTCCCTGCAAAACCGCGACGTGCTCAAGTTTTTCCACAATTCTACTTGGAACGTGATAGGGCTTGAAATGGAAGGCGCCCATTACCAAAAAGCCATTCAGGCGGCAGCAAAAATAAGACGTAGCATCAGCTCAAAAGTTAAGGTGCGCTACGCCTATTACGCCTCAGATAATCCCCTGGAAACGGGAAGCACCTTGGCATCGGGCGGTTTGGGTACCACGGGCGTAAAACCTACCTATTTAATTACCGAAAAAATGTTAAAACAGATTTTAGACACAGCTAAAAATTAATTTTGAAAAACGACAATGTACTGATTACCGGAGGTGCAGGATTTATAGGTTCCAATTATGTGGAATATGCCCTTAAAAATTCAGCAGACGATATTTTCGTACTGGACAAGCTCACCTATGCCGGAAATATGAAGAATCTGGAGGCCGTTTCCGATAAAATCACCTTTATAAAAGAAGATATCTGTGATGCTGAAATGGTCCATAAATTATTTGATAAATATCAATTTCAAAAAGTAGTCCATTTTGCTGCCGAGAGTCATGTGGACAATTCCATTTCCGGTCCTTCGGAATTTATCCAGACCAACATCGTGGGTACCTTCAATCTGCTGCAAAGTGCCTATAAAACGTGGATGAACGGTCCCAATGACTTCATAGCGGATTTTAAGGATGCGCGTTTTCTGCACATTTCTACCGATGAGGTTTATGGTACCCTGGGCGAAACGGGCCTTTTTACCGAAAAAACACCCTACGCCCCCAACAGTCCGTATAGCGCTTCAAAAGCCTCTTCCGATTTTATCGTGCGCAGCTATTTTCATACCTACGGCTTGCCTGTGGTCACCACAAATTGCTCCAACAATTATGGGCCCAATCAGCACAGGGAAAAATTGATCCCGACCATCATCCGCAAAGCAATTTCGGGACAGCCCATCCCTATTTACGGCGATGGCAAAAACGTACGCGATTGGCTGTACGTGATGGACCATTGCAGCGGCATTCACTTGGCTTTGGAAAAAGGAAAGCTCGGGGAAACCTACAACATTGGCGGCCACAATGAACGCGAAAACCTCTATATTGCGAAGGTTATCTGCGAATTGCTGGATGAAATGCTTCCCACCACGGCGGGCGGGCCGAAGAATACTTCGTATAAAGAACAAATAACTTTTGTAAAAGACCGCCCCGGCCACGATTTTAGATATGCCATTGACGCTTCAAAAATAGAAAACGAGCTGGGCTGGAAAGCAAAGGAAAATTTTGAAACCGGTATTCGAAAGACCATTGCTTGGTATTTAGAGAATAGAGATAGATTGTAAAAGTTAACCACGAATACACACAGATGAAAGGAATTATTTTAGCCGGCGGCTCAGGCACACGTTTGCACCCCATAACCTTGGCGGTGAGCAAGCAACTTATGCCCGTATATGATAAGCCGATGATTTATTATCCGCTGTCAACCCTGATGTATGCCGGTATTCGCGATATTTTGATTATCTCCACCCCACAGGACCTGCCACTTTTCAAACAACTGTTGGGCGATGGAAAAAAATTGGGCTGCAATTTCCAGTATGCCGAGCAGCCTCATCCCAATGGGCTGGCTGAAGCCTTCATCATTGGAAAGGATTTTATAGGAAATGATAAAGTGGCCTTGATCTTGGGCGATAACATTTTTTACGGCTCTGGCTTAAAAGAACTTTTACAATCCAACAACAATCCCGATGGCGGGGTAATCTATGCCTACCATGTACTGGACCCCGAACGTTATGGCGTGGTGGAATTTGACAAAAACGGAAAAGCGCTTTCCATTGAGGAAAAGCCTAAAAACCCAAAATCAAATTACGCAGTTCCCGGCATCTATTTTTATGACAATAACGTTGTGGAAATCGCTGCAAACATAAAACCCAGCGCCCGCGGCGAACTGGAAATCACCGATGTAAACAACGAATATCTAAAACAGGGAAAGCTGAGCGTGAGCATACTCGATAAAGGCACGGCCTGGCTCGATACCGGCACCTTTGCCTCCTTGATGCAGGCAGCCCAGTTTGTGGAGGTCATAGAGGAACGGCAGGGCCTAAAAATAGGTGCCATAGAGGAAGCCGCCTATGAAATGGGCTATATTTCAAAAGAAGAATTAGTAGCTTTGGCAAAACCCTTGCTCAAAAGCGGCTATGGCAAACATTTACTCCAACTCGACTAATTTTGGAACTGCAACAAACCCCTTTAAAAGATTGCTTTATATTGAAACCGAAGGTTTTTCGGGATGAGCGCGGCCTTTTTTACGAAACCTACAACCAGCGGGTTTTTGAAAAAACCACAGGCCTAAAAATAGATTTTGTGCAGGACAACCAATCGGTTTCCTCCAAAGGCGTGCTGCGCGGGCTCCATTTTCAAAAAGGCGAAATGGCACAGGCCAAGTTGGTTCGGGTGGTAAAGGGCAAGGTTTTGGACATTGTGGTAGATATTCGTAAAGATTCGGATACCTTCGGAAAATCCTTTTCCATTGTTTTGGACAATGTGGAACACCTGCAACTCTTTGTGCCCAGAGGTTTTGCGCACGGGTTTATCACGCTTTCGGCACAATCTATTTTTTCCTACAAATGCGATAATTTTTACGACAAGGCTTCCGAAGGTGGTATCATCTACAATGACGCAACCTTGGCGCTGGATTGGAATCTTCCAAAGAAGGAATTTATTATTTCAGAAAAGGATTTGGCACTTCCCGGTTTTGAGGAAGCGGTAAATTCCATTCCCTTCCGATAGCTATCGGGACTTCCCAAGGGAAAGGGAGCAACAATTGAGTTTAATATAATGAGAATTGCTTTATTTTATTGAGAAAGTAATTTTATAATGACAGGGTAAAAGTCTCCTTTGGGGGGATTTTGGGGATATGAAAAGAATATTGGTAACAGGCGCAAACGGACAATTGGGAAAATGCATACAGGATGCGGCAGCCGATTTCCCCGATCTGGAGTTTGTCTTCGTTTCAAAAGAAACGCTCGATATTAGTAATGTCGATTCGTTAAGGGAATATTTCACCAGAAACAAATTCACCCACTGCATAAATACGGCCGCCTACACCAACGTTGAGAAGGCTGAAAGGGAAGCAGAACAGGCCTTTGCCCTCAATGCCGAAGCGGTAAAAAACCTGGCCACCGTCTGCAAAAACCACGATTGTGTACTGCTGCACATTTCCACCGACTATGTGTTTGATGGCCAGAAACGGTCGCCATATGTTGAGACGGATGCCACAAACCCCATCAATGTATATGGAGCCTCCAAATTGAAAGGGGAACATTACATTCAGGAAATTTGTGAAAAACACTTCATTTTCCGCACCTCGTGGCTGTATTCACAATACGGGCATAATTTTTTGAAAACCATTTTAAACTATGCCGAAGCGGGAAAACCCTTGACGGTTACCACCCAGCAAACCGGAACGCCCACCAATGCCAATGATTTGGCCGCGACCCTATTGCAGGTTATAGCGCAGGATTCAGGAGATTACGGCCTCTACCATTACAGCAATGCCGGACAGACCACCTGGTTTGGCTTTGCCGAGGAGATACTCAAGCAATCGGGCAAATTACAAAGCACAAAACTTGCCAAGACAAGCCATTACCGTACATTTGCGGCACGGCCGGAGTATAGTGTTTTGGACTCATCTCTTATTTCCGAAAAATTACAAATATTTCCTGTGTCCTGGGAAAAAAGTTTAAAAAAAGGGAATTTCATTTAAAAAAACATATTATTTTGGGAGCGTTAATGTGATTTATGAAATTATTGATAGTGCTGCCTTGCTATAATGAGGAAATGGTTTTGCGAGATTCCATTTTTTCGCTATTTACCTATTTTGAAGATATGGTTGCCCAAGCTGATATTTCTGCTGAAAGTAGAATCTGTTTTGTCGATGATGGCAGCGATGACCTAACTTGGAAAAGAATCGAGGAATTTACTCAGCCCTATGTACGAGGAATTAAATTAAGCAAGAACTTTGGGCATCAAAAGGCTCTCTTGGCGGGTTTGGAATCTTTTGCCAATGAGTTTGATAGTTACGCAACCCTGGATGTGGATCTTCAAGATGACCATCGTGTACTAAAAGAAATGATCTTGTGCCAAAAAAAAGGTTTTGATATAGTTTATGGCGTAAGGAATGACCGCACAACAGACAATTTTTTTAAACGAGGGACAGCAAGAGCATTTTATAAGTTAATGGAGCATTTGGGAGTAAAAAGTATAAAAAACCATGCTGATTATAGAATGATAAACAACAAGACTCTTTCATCTTTCCTACAATTTAAGGAATACCATTTGTTCCTTCGGGCAATTTTCCCTTTAATGGGATTTAGAACGACTATTGTTTATTACAAAAGACAGGCACGCGGCTCTGGCAATAGTAAATATTCACTACGAAAGATGATTGCCTTTGCATGGGAGGGAATAACCTCATTTTCCACCACTCCTCTAAGGCTTGTTCTTGCTGCAGGTCTCTTTTCATTACTCATATCATTTGTCCTGATGATATGGGCCACCATAGAGCTTTTGATAGGGAATACAATAACCGGATGGTTCTCCATAATCACGTTGATCATGT
Organism: uncultured Aequorivita sp.; assembly: GCA_964431895.1. GTDB lineage: Bacteria > Bacteroidota > Bacteroidia > Flavobacteriales > Flavobacteriaceae > Aequorivita. The sequence continues at coordinate 23,321 of CAYSLM010000018.1, read as the reverse complement.
TTTTTGGAGGTATACAGACTTTTGCCATTGGAATCCTTGGCGAGTATATTGGAAAAATATTCGTTCAAGTTAAAAGTCGTCCCAGGTATATTATTGAAAAAATTATTAAGAATTAGAAACAACCATCCCAAATTTGTTATTGAAATTTAAGAAACACACGTTAATAATCATCGGCCTTTCCCTATTATTGGTAATAGATCTCGTTTTTTCTTTCAAACAATATTTTAACTCACCCATTGATGGTGATTTTGCCCCAATCGTTCTTGGAGCCCCACCCTATGACAGGGTATTGGTTGATCCTTTTGGTATGGGTGTACTTCAAGGTGAGAGTTATGCCGCCACCAATCGATTTTCGGCACATATGGCGATGGTAAGCTATTTTAGGCATGTACCCTTTTGGTTGCAGCTTTTTTTGGATCCCATAGAAAGCATTTACGCCAGCGCGGCTATTGCAAAATTACTTATTCATATACTTCTTGTGGGCATATTGGCCTATATGGCCTGTACTTGGTTGGGCGTCACCTTGAAAAGATGGCTTGTTGCGGCTTTGTTGATCTCGCCATTTTTTCAATATGCCGGTGGCCATATGTACTATATGGCAGTAATAGATCAGGCCATAACCTATGCCATGTTCTATGCCCTGCCGGTGGCCTTGCTGCTGATCTATTTTCTTCCATTTTTCCACTATTTTAAGAAAGGAAAGTTAAGCAGGTCGCCCTTTTTTATCGTGGGGTGGATCCTTTTTGCCTTGGTTATGGTCTTTTTTGGTCCATTGCCCGCGCCCATCTTGATTATCTCTGCCACATTGATATTGGGGTATGCAACGTTCAAGAATTTTGTGCTGGAATCGGATCGTGATTTTTTGGCCCGAGTAAGGTTGGCATTTGTAAGTGTACCATTGACCTTGCGCATTATGTTCATTGCCGCATTTTTGCTTGGAATCTATAGTCTCAGCATTGGAACAAAAAATACGGAGAACCTGTGGGACCCGCTTCCTATGGAAGAGCGTTACTCCTTGCTGATCAAGGGATTTTACGAGGCGTTTCTAAACCCCTCTTCGGGGTATTTTGTACTCCTTGTGGCCATAGCCAGCAATATTTCCTTTCTATACATCTTTTACAGGCGTGAAAATAAGACATGGATTAAGCTTACCGTCTTTCTGGGTTTGTTTTCCCTGCTTTATTTATTGCTATTGCCTTTGGGAGGCTATAGATGGTACCGGCCCCTCATCTTGAGGCGCGATACGCTCTTGCCGCTGCTTATTATCTTATTGTACCTTTGGGGCTCCTCCAGTTTGATATTACTTAACTGCTTGAAACGGCAGAAAAAATACATCTATATTTTGGGTTTGTTGGCCCTATCTATAACCTATATCCTGAAAGACCGCCATTTGGGGCCCAGTAACCAATGTGAGCGGAAAATGATAAAAACTTTGGCCAGCGCAAACCGGGATTGTATAATGCTGCCCCAGGAATGCTGGGTCTTACAATGGAGTTTTAACACCGATTGCGCACAAACCCAAAACCAGGCAGTTCTTCTGCATTACTACCAGGCGACCCCAAAAGTGACCCGTTGGCATTTTTCTGCGGAATGAACCCGTTGTATGTCCGCAAAGCAATAGCTATTTAGACGGATAGCAGAGCTTATTTGATAAAAAATGCTTTTATTTGCACCGTAATATCCAAGCGCAACAATGGAAACAAAATCGAACAATGAAACCGATATTAGGGCGGTCTTTGTATGGGCCAAAAAAGGCCGTAACAATTTTTTGCTCAGCATTGACAATTTCATAAAATTTATAGGGCGAAATATTTTGTGGCTTATAGGGGTGGTTCTTGCAGGTGTTTTACTTGGCTGGATCCTCGATGGAATTTCACCCCAGAAATATGAATCGTCTTTTCTCATCCACGCCAATCAAAACAGTGCCGAGTACGTTTATAATTTCGTGGAAGGCTTCAACAGAAAATTGGGTGATACCAGCTATCTAAAAAACAATGGTTTTAAGAGGAATGAAATCAAAAAAGTGGAAATCGATCCTATTGTGAATTTCAATGATCTTCTTGTTACATACAAAAATAAGAATATCGCCCTGCTCGAGACCTTGCTCGAAAATGCGAGCGCCAAAGACATATTGGAATCGGAGTTTTTCAGGTCCGATTATAGGTTTCATAAAATAAAGATGGAGTTGGGCACCACAGGAGATACTGCCACTATCCCAAAATTCATCAACCTTATAGATGAAAACCCCTATTTTAGGGAATTGAATGTTGTGGCACGAGGCCATACCAACCGTACCTTGGCCTCTTATAACAAATTGTTGAGGCAGATAGATTCTGCCGTGTCCAAATACAATAGTCAATTGGCCGAAAATATCCAGTCCAATCGCGTTTTGATCTCAAGTGAGGAAAGCAACCTGGTTAATGATCTGTTGGTAAACAAAAAGATAACTCTTCTTGAAATGGAGCAGTTTAAACTGGATAGCGTGAGTTTTCAGAAACCTATACTTCTCGTGAATGAGCCCATTTTGGTTAAGAAACAATCGATTCTCACCAATTTAAAAGTTCTGTTGCCTTTACTTTTTGTGATTTTCTTTTTCATTGTATCCTATTTTAGGTATTCTGTGAGGAAAATTAGAATGGAAAAGACAACATTTTAGGCATTGTGGATGTTCCATTTAAAAAATATCTATAAAGTAATATTTCTCATAGGAGTCTTTTTTATTCCTTTCAATTCTTATGATGGACTGAATTTTTTAGGTGAATACCAAAACGAGGCGGCTGCGCTTTTCTTCTTTATAGGTTTCGTCATCTTTCTGGTAGACGTAGGTTTCAGAAAGCGTTTGGTGTTTCCCATCAAGGAGACCGAATTTGCATTTTTATACCTCTTTATGGGCTGGTGCATCCTTACCATAGTGTTTAATCTACCTCAGATTCTGGAGAATTTTTTTAAAAACACCAGTGGCCTCAACAGGTTTGCGCGGCAGTTTATTTCATTGCTGATCTCGGCTTTCGTCTTTTTATTGTTTTATATAAATGTACTTAGGGGATGGGATATTCGGGCCATCTTTAGAATTATTAGGAAGACATTTCTTTTTTCACTGTGTTTCGCTTTTGCCTATGGCGTGGTGGAGACGGCTATCCTAAAGTTTGGGATGGGTGGTTTAATGAGTCTTATTGATATTTTTAATTATTTCCCCTTTTTGGAAGGCACCCTGATGGGGGACCGAATTTCCTCGGTATCATACGAACCTCCATTTTTAGCAATCTATCTTATTACCGTTACCGGATGGATGCTGAGCTATATCATTACCGAAAAAGGATATTTAAAGTATTTACCGGCTTTAATGGTTTTGTTCCTTACCTATTTTTCAGGATCACGGACCGGACTTTTGGTGGTTGGTGTGCAGTTTCTTGCTTTTTTTATCATTACCCTCAAAAAAAAGGATATCAAAAAATATGCACTCATCGTCCTTTTTGGAGTTATTCCGCTAGTTGCGGGTCTCTATTTCCTTTCTCCCCAGAAAACCAAGGACGATATATCCGATAAAATTGAAAGTCTCAATTTCCAAGGCAATCTGTTCAGCAGTATTTCCAACCGTAGCCGCTTTGGAATGCAATTGGCCTCCCTTCGGGTATTTGCAGACCATCCATTGGTAGGCGTCGGGTTTGGACAACAGGGATACCACAACCAAAAATATTTGCCGCCTTGGGCAGTGACCAATAATTATGAGTTTAGATTATGGTATAAAAATCCCAATGAGCCCTCCTTTCCTCCAGGATATAACATATACGTCCGTATACTCGCAGAGACTGGAATTATTGGGCTGTTGCTTTTTATGGCGGTTATTGGGGTGGTTATCTATAAATCTTTTAAGCTTTCGCGGCAGGATCACGACATTGGCATTTTGGGCATGGTACTCTTTATTTCCTTTTTGGGCACGGCCATCAATTGGCTCCAAATAGATTCTTTCCGGATATTTGGATTTTGGATTTCTATGGCAATTTTGTTCTGGACGGAAAAAAGTCTGACTGGCAAAAAGAATGTCCCGTTGGATAACCCCAATTCTCTATAATGAATATTAGCAACCTCGCAATAGCAGCCGCAAAAAAGCACTTTTCACTTTTTTTGATAGGAATGGGCTCTTTAGCTATGCTCGGGTCCAATGTATTGTTTGAAAAATTTCTTGATCCTGTTCAATATGGGCAATATTCACTTTTTGTTACTTATATCTCTACTATATATATTTTTGGATTTTTGGGGTTGGAACAGGTTCTGCTACGGTTGTCAGGGCAGGAATCTATAAAGGTGATTAGCCTCAACCGCACCCTTCTGGTTTCATTGGCAATTACGGGATTCGGGTTTTGCCTTTTGGCTAGCTATATATATATAGCCTACTTCTCGGGGGCACTTCTGAACTATTTCAAGATAGTCATCATCTCGCTTTCCACGGTGTTTTCTATGTTGGTTTTCAGTTTTAACTGGATAACGGCTTGTTTTTCCACGGCGCAGCTGGTTGCCAACCTGTGGAAATTTCTATTGGCCTCACTTGCAATCCTCGGTTTTGTAGGCTGGTTAGAAAATCCTTTAGATATCTTTGATGGGTTCTATTATTTTGCTATCATTCAACTTGTGATATTGACCATATCCTGCTTTAGGCTGAAGTTTAAAATGGATTTGCGCACGTCTTTACGGACAATTGGAGAATATTGGTTCCATTTCTTTGTCGCTACCGCACTTTTGACACTTATCCTATTTTTTGACCGATATTTTATAAAAGATAGATTTGGCCTGGTGGCTTTCGGTGAATATTTTTATCTGGCTTCTATTTTTTTAATGCCATTTGGCCTCTTGCAAAATTATGTAGGATTCAAGAATCTGATTGTTTTTAAATCTGCTTTCGATTGGTCTGTTTTCTCACGCCATACTTTTAAGCACTTCCTTTTTACCATTTTTTCAGGCGGCATGCTTTTGGTAGCCACTTACTTACTGGATTATCTCCACGTTCTGAACATAGATTTTGGACGTGATTACCTGCTTATCGTCCTTTTTATAGTGCTGGGCGTCATTAGAGTGCTGTTTGGTATTGCCGCTGCCGCGGTGGGGGCACGGGTTAATGTGGCGAATTTCAGAATGATTAACCTTTTCTCGGTAATTATGATGGGAATTCTTATTATTCTGGCTTTCTATCTGGTTGTTTCAGTTCTACAGGTTCTGGTGTTGATGATTCTATTATGGCTGAGTCGTACGGTGCTTTATTTGATTTCCTTAAGGTTACAATTCAAATAGCTGGGGTTTAAAAAATTGGTTGATCCACCTCTGGGTCAGAAACAAATTTCTTCAACTCCAATTGGCTAAAGTTCCTCTTTTCATTGAAAATTTTTGGCCCCGTCTTTCAAAGTTCGGCAATGTTCTATAATATGCCATATATTTGCGCGTGATGAAATTGAACAAAAACCTTTTTTAATATAAGCGTTCCTTATTATGGCGGATACCGTCGTCTTGATACCCCATTATAACAATCCGGAGGGTCTGCTTTCTTCCCTGCAATCCATTGTAGAGCCCATGGCATTGGATGTGGTGGTGGTTGACGATGGCAGTACTGTCAAGAGAATTGATGAGCACAAAATACAGACCGCGGCGCCAGAAAATGTGACATTACATTTCTGTTACATGCCAGAAAATAGAGGAATTGAGTATGCTCTTAACTTGGGGTTGGATTTTATCAAGAAAAAAGAATATGCATTTATCGCTCGACTTGACTGTGGAGATACCTGCGCCGAACACAGATTGCATAAACAAAGGGATTTTTTATTGAAGCATCCGGAGATCAAATTGGTGGGCTCCTTCGTTACATTCAATCATCCAGACAACACCTTTGGCTACCATCTTGACCTTCCGGTGAAGGATGAAGCCATAAGGAAAAAAATGTTCCGGAACTCCATGTTTATTCATCCCGCCGTGATGTTTAAACGCGAGATATTTGAAAAAGTCCCCTATTATCCCACTAATTATAAGGCGGCGGAAGACTTCGCATTCTTCTTTGAGATCATAAAGCACTACAAGGCAGCCAACATACCTCAATATTTGGTAAATTGCGAGCTCAACCCGTCTGGTATATCTATTTCAAAAAGGAAAACCCAAGTAAGGAGCCGAATAGAAATTATAAAAAATTATTTTGACAATAGCCTACACGCCTACTACGGACTATTGCGCAATTATGCCATATTATATACCCCGTCATCTGTTTTTAACGTCCTGAAAAGGCTTTGGGTCAAATAATTTCAAAATGCCATTGAAAGCGAAATCATGGTTTGGTTATATTAGAAGCGATACCAAGCGCACGGTAGACCTTTTTGCGGGGCTATTGATGTTTGTCATGCCACTCTCTATGGCTCTGCCAAATATCGTTCTAGGATTACTTGCAATTTCCGTCCTTTTTCATTACAAAACTCTTCGACAGCCATGGCCACAGGCAGTAACACTTTTTGGCAGCGCAATTTTTATCCTGCTCCTACTGTTTTTCTTAAATTATTCCGCAGAGGATTGGGGCGTTTATTTGCGCTATCTTCTAGCTTTCCTGTTGTTGTTGCTCTTTCTACAGGTCCGCGATCAAAGATTGGTTAAATTTTTCTTTTTGGCCGGTTTAGGTATTGCGGTGGTGGGCTCATCCATTGCTATCGGTCTATACAAGATAGAGCATCCAGAGTTTGTGCTTGATATAGGCGACCAAATAAACGAATTGCTCTGGATGGAGCGGCCCTATTTTGGATTTATGTTAGCTCTCGGCGTCTTTGTTTGTATGAACCTGCTCGGTACTTTTAGGCGGAGCTATTTCCTTTCTATTCCAATAATAGTTTTCGTTTCCTTTTTGATCTATATATCCGCAAGGTTGGGTATTCTGCTAAGCATTGGGGTTCTGCTTCTATTTTTTGTCAAATCAAAAAAAATAAGTATTTGGCGGAAAATATGGTTGGGGAGCAGCTTTCTGCTTCTCACTATTTTGGCACTGACCTTTAGCAAAGGACTCATGTCAAGAATGCATCTGGATAAGAATATTGACAACAAATGGGCATGGATAAAGGACTATGAGCCACGCTTTGTTATCTGGCCTTGCGCAGTTCAGGTTTTGAAAAATGATACTTCCTGGCTCACCGGCGCACAGAATTATGATCATTCCGAAAATTTGCTCACTTCCTGCTATGGTCAAAATATAACCAAGGCTGATAAACGAGAATACTTCCTGAAAAAACGGTTCAATACCCATAACCAGTTTTTGGATTTTTTCCTTATTGGTGGTATTCTGCCGTTCTTATTGTTGCTTTCAGTATTTGCTAGTGTGTGGTTTTCCAAAAAATATCCTTTTGAGACCAAGGTGCTTTTCCTTATGTTTTTTGCCTTCTTTTTTGTGGAAAACGTTTTGTATAGGCAAATGGGATGCTATCTTTTCGGTACCTTTGCCGCTTTGTATTTAAATAAAAAGTAGTTGAAAAGAATAAAAATCATTCATATCCTCCACGCAGTAGGTGGTGTAGATGTTTCCTTGCGATTGATTCTTGCCAATATTGATTCAGAAAAATTTGAATCCATCGTTATCCATGGCGATTCCGATAACAATGAGCCATTTCTGAATGACAAAGGTGTTCCGGTAAAAAATTATCCCATCTCCATTATCCGGAATATCATGCCTTCAAAAGATTATAAAGCAATCCATACAGCCAACAAAATCATAAAAGCCGAAAACCCCAACTTGATCCACGCCCACAGTGCCAAAGGCGGCGTTATTGGCAAAATTGTTGGCCAAAAAAACAATATTCCCGTCCTCCACACCCCCCAGGCCTATTCCTTTCTTAGTGCCGAAAGCAATATCAAAAAGAAAATGTTCCTAAACCTGGAAAAGTTTCTGGCACGGTGGAACAACAAGATATTGGCCTCCTCCACTTCCGAGAGAAATAGGGCCATTGAGGAGGTAGGCTATACTGAAGAACGGGTTCTTCTATTCAATAACTGTATCAATCCCATCAAGACCATTCCGGAACTGAGCATAAAAAAAACCTGGCCCGATGAGTACATCTGCTCCGTTGGTCGTCCGTCATTTCAAAAAAACATTGAATTGATGGTTGAGATATTAAGACAGCTGAAAGAAAAAAAACCAGATATCCATTTGGTATTAATGGGGGTAGGCTACCACGCACCTAATTTGGAACGGGTCAATTCCCTGATTTCAAAATACGGGCTGCAGCCTAATATTACCTTATTGGAATGGACCCAGCGCCAAGACATTTTCCATATCATCAAACACTCCAAACTCTATATCTCTACCGCGCGCTATGAGGGACTGCCATATTCCGTTATTGAAGCCCTGGCCCTGGGCAAGGCCTGTGTGGTCACCGATGCCGATGGCAATCGCGACCTCGTTTTTGATTCAAAAAACGGATTTGTGATTCAAAATGAGAACAGTGGGCATTTCGCAAACGCTGTAATCAAACTCCTGGAAAATCAGGAAAAGAGAAAACAGTTTGAAGCGGAATCATTAAAAATGTTCAATTCTTTTTTCAATATTGAAAATACCATTCAAGACCTTGAAAAAATTTATACCCAAGAAGCCAAAAGCAGCCAATAACCTGTGTCTAGCCTAAAGTAGCTATACAGGTTAAAGAATAAATCCCGATATAGTTATTTTAGAATGGTGGTCACCTCTATAGCCAAACCAACCCCAACGATCACCCATACCAAAGCCATACCAAAGCCATACCAAAGCCATTAAAACGTAAGAAAACACCCCCTTTTTCCTACAAAATCGATTTGCCGTAAAAACACCCTCCCATCCTAAAAAAATCCTGATGGTGGTACCACCTCTATCGGTTTAACATACTACGCTCTAAAAACCACCCACCAAAACCACCCGCCACCCACTAAAAACTACCTACTACCCCCCAAAATCTCCGCAGAGTTTTCTATCTTCCCCTAAAAATTAAAAACCGGATAAAAAATGAGGATCCTGCTCGCCGCCATATACCCTTATGCCTTTCTCCTGCTATACCTCATTATTCCTTTTGACAATTATATCCGGGCCTTGCCAAATATCCTTTTGGCTATTTTGGTTGCGGCTTTTCCCTTGGTGGTAAAGCGGGATGATCTCAAAAAACTGAAATCCCTGCCCGTGCTTATTTTCTTTGGCCTTTTTGTCTATCTCTGCCTCAACTCACTCCTTTCTGGCAGGCTTGATGATTTTGACCATATCAAAAAGATTTTGATTGCCGTGGGGCTGGTTGTATTGTACATTCCCGTAGCCAATGGAAATCCGCCCCCAGAGCGTACCGTAAAGATAAACAGTGCCATTATCTTTTCCTCCCTAGCAGCCATAGCCTTTTCGGTATATAATTTTGTGCTCATTACCGACGCTACAGGCAGTTTCGCCCTGGGCGAATCGCCACAGGTAATTGAGTCTCTTTTGATTGACAGATTGTACCTGGGTATGCTCAGTTCGTTCAGCATTTTGATTTCCTTTCAATCCATCCACAAAAAATACCATCCCACCAACAATTATTACCTGGCCAATATCTTGGTCAATGCTTTATTCCTTATCCTTATTGCCAGCAAAATCGCCATCATTTCCCTACTGTTGCTTTTGCTGCTGCGGCAATTTTATAGGGCAAGCAAATGGTGGCGCGTCTTTTGGGCATTTGTTGCCGGGGCGGCCCTTGTGGCGGCATTCTTTCTTTTAAGGCCCACACAGGACTTTCTGGATCCAGCCCAGTCTCCTGCCGCCCACCGGGCCACCCCCACTTTTGTTGAGAATTCACAAACCTATGAAATCCGCGCCCTGGTATGGCAGTGCGCTGCTACCATTATGGAAGATACCGGCCTAATTTGGACGGGCATTGGCTTTGGGGAAACCCAAAACCAACTGGTTTCCTGCTATGCAGAAAAAATACACGATCCGCAGAAAAGTGCCCAATTCGTTGCAGCCCAATACAATACCCACAACCAGTTTCTGGACTTTTACCTGGGGGCGGGGCTCGTGGCCTTAGTGCTGTTTCTGGCTTTTATTGTCAGTAGTTTTATAAGCCATCGCAAGTGGTTTTACCCCACGGCCTTTCTGGCACTATTGGTTATCTATTGCCTCGTGGAAAACGTGTTTCATAGGCAGATTGGGGCCTATTACATAGGGTTTATCCTTATTGTGATTACCTCCTATACCAAACCCGCTGAAAACAAAGAAATAAAAACTAACCAAAAAGAATAGCAAGTTGTACTTTTGCGCTTTGATTGAAATAACCTCGGCAAAAATTTGCCCCACCTTGAAGGAAAAAAATAAAAAATGAAAATAGCAGTAATAGGAACAGGCTATGTTGGCCTGGTAACGGGAACCTGTTTGGCAGAATCCGGAAATGAAGTAGTCTGTGTTGATATAGACAAGGAAAAGGTTGATAAAATGAGAAACGGGACGGTACCCATCTATGAGCCCCATCTCGATGTTCTTTTTGAAAGAAATATCAAGGCCAACCGCTTAAAGTTTACTACCTCCCTCGATGAAGGCCTTGACCACGGCGAGATTGTCTTTCTGGCCCTCCCCACCCCTGAAGGTGGCGATGGCGCGGCCGATCTTTCCTTTGTATTGGGCGTGGCAGAGGAAATTGGAAAGAAAATTCAAAACTATAAGGTTATCGTCGATAAAAGTACCGTTCCTGTAGGAACCGCAGAAAAGGTACAGAAAGTAATTGCCCAAAACGCCAGCTGCGATTTTGACGTGGTCTCCAATCCCGAATTTCTCCGCGAAGGTTTCGCCGTAGACGATTTCCTGAAGCCCGAGCGCATCATCATCGGTTCCAGCAGCCAAAAGGCTACCGAGCTTATGAAAAAACTCTACGCACCTTTCGTCCGCTCCGGAAACCCCATAATCGTTATGGACGAAAAGTCTGCGGAACTCACCAAATATGCCGCAAATTCCTTCCTCGCCACCAAGATTACCTTTATGAACGAAATTGCCAACTACTGCGAAAAGGTAGGGGCCGATGTGGATATGGTCCGCGCCGGTATGGGCACCGACAGCCGTATTGGCAAGCGGTTCCTTTTCCCCGGCATCGGCTACGGCGGCTCCTGCTTTCCCAAGGATGTAAAGGCACTTCAAAAAGCAGGTTGGGACCAGGATTATGACTTCCGTATCCTGAACTCGGTCATCGAGATAAATGCAGGCCAAAAAACCGTCCTCCTTCCAAAAATGGAGAACTTTTTTGGCAATGACCTAAAAGGAAAAACCATTGCCATCTGGGGGCTGGCCTTTAAGCCAGAAACCGACGACATCCGCGAGGCCCCGTCTATTGATATGATGGAAGCCCTGCTCGACAAAGGCGCCGGGCTGCAGGTGTTTGATCCCGAAGCGATGCCAAACATCAAAAAGCGTTTCGGCAATACCTTGGCCTATGCCGAATCTATGTACGGAGCCCTCGAAAATGCCGATGCCCTGTTGATATGTACCGAATGGAGTATTTTCCGTTCGCCCGATTTTGACAAAATAAAAGCATTGCTCAACCATCCCGTGATCTTTGACGGAAGAAACCTATACAACGTAAACGATATGGAAACCCATGGTATAACCTACATTTCCATAGGAAGAAAGCCAGTAAACTTATGAAGAAGCGCGTTTTGATAACCGGGGCCGCAGGATTTCTGGGGTCGCATCTGTGTGATAAATTTATTGATGAAGGGTTTCACGTCATAGGCATGGACAACCTCATCACCGGAGACCTCAAAAACATACAGCATCTCTTTAAGCTGGAAGACTTTGAGTTTTACCACCATGACGTTACCAAATTTGTGCACGTGCCTGGCAAGGTAGATTATATTCTTCACTTTGCCTCACCGGCCAGCCCTATCGATTATTTAAAAATTCCCATCCAAACCTTAAAAGTAGGTTCCTTGGGTACCCACAATCTGCTTGGCTTGGCCCGCGAGAAAAAAGCCCGTATCCTCATCGCCTCTACTTCCGAAGTATATGGCGACCCCTTGGTTCATCCCCAGACAGAGGAATATTACGGCAACGTAAATACCATTGGTCCCCGTGGGGTTTATGATGAAGCAAAGCGCTTTCAGGAATCAATCACTATGGCCTATCACCGTTTTCACGGTCTGGAAACACGTATTGCCCGAATTTTCAACACCTACGGCCCACGGATGCGCTTGAACGACGGCCGTGTAATCCCAGCATTTATTGGCCAGGCCCTGCGCGGGGAGGATTTAACGGTCTTTGGCGATGGATCGCAAACCCGTTCATTTTGTTATGTGGATGATGAGGTGGAAGGCCTGTACCGCCTATTGATGAGCGACTATGCCCTGCCGGTGAACATTGGCAACCCTGGGGAAATCACCATTCTGGAATTTGCTAAGGAAATTATCAAATTGACGGGCAGCCAACAGAAGATTATCTTTAAGCCCCTCCCTCAGGACGACCCCATGCAGCGCGAGCCCGATATCTCTAAAGCCAAGGAAATTTTGGGCTGGGAACCCAAAGTTTCAAGAGCGGAAGGAATGAAAAAAACCTTTGAATATTTTAAAGGCCTTTCCAAAGAAGAATTATTTAAGAGCGAGCATAAGGATTTTTCCAAACATATTAGGTAAGCAGAAATGTTCAAGAGTGGCAGATATTCAGGATGGTTACGCCCGTTTTCATACGCGGTGGACCTTTTCTTTATCCACTTTTTTGCCTACCACTTTTTTGGGAGCCATTTTCCATTTTTCAACTACGTGGTTTGGCTTACCCTGGCATGGCTTATCCTCTCCCTGCGTATTGGGTTTTATGAAATCTACCGCTTTACCCATCTGGCCAAGATTATTTCCTTGCTGGGGCGGCAGGGCGTGGTTTTTGTTCTGATTGTATTCTCTTTCTTCGGCTTCTACAACGGCCTTGACTTTTCCCCTTCGGCTATATTTCAATATATAGGGCTTGTCCTGCTGTGCGTTGCCATTGTAAAACTGGGCATTTACTATCTTCTCAAAAAGTATCGCCTTCATCTGGGCGGCAATATCCGGAGGGTCGTCATTATAGGCCTTAACCAAAAAACAGATCAGCTCCGCAAATTTTTCATTGGTAATCCTGTATATGGGTACCGGCTTTTAAAGACCTTCGATCTACAGGGGACCAACAAAGCTTCTATTGAAGAGGTGATGGACTTTGTGATGAAGGAAAAAGTTGATGAAATCTATGCCTCCGTGGCAGAGCTCAACAACAAGGATTTGGTAAAACTTATCGATTTTGTTGACAACAATCTCAAGGTGCTCAAGTTTTTGCCCGATAACAAGGAAATCTACAGCAAGAAACTCGATTTTACTTACTATGGCGTCCTTCCTATCCTCTCCATGCGCAAAATTCCCATGGACGAGCCTTTCAACAAGTTTCTAAAGCGCAGTTTTGATATTGTGCTGTCCCTGATAATCATCGTGGGCATTCTGTCTTGGCTAACGCCATTGCTCGGCCTGATCATCAAAGTGGAATCGAGGGGCCCTGTTTTCTTCAAACAAAAACGGAATGGCCTTGACTACAAGGAGTTTTATTGCTATAAATTTCGCTCCATGAGGCCCAACCCTATGGCGCATTTGGAACAGATCAGGAAAGGAGATGAACGTGTAACCCGGGTGGGTCGAATCATTCGGAAAACCAGTATCGACGAACTGCCACAATTCATCAATGTACTTAAAGGCGAAATGAGCGTGGTGGGGCCGCGACCGCATATGGTAAGCCATACCCACATGTACGCCGAACGTATCGACAAGTTTATGGTGCGCCACTTTATCAAGCCTGGTATTACGGGATTGGCCCAGGTGAGTGGCTTTCGGGGTGAGGTTGAAGATGACAACCACATCATCAACCGGGTGAAATATGATATTTTCTATCTTGAAAACTGGAGCTTATTCCTCGATATCAAAATTGTTTTCCAGACCATCTACAACGCCCTTCGCGGTGAGGAAAAAGCCTATTGAGTCATGGACGGCCCCCTGGTTTCCATTATCACCCCCATTTACAATGCCGAGAAATATTTGGAGGCAACCCTAACAAGCATCCAAAACCAAACCTATGGCCATTGGGAGCTTATCTTGATAGACGACGCCTCCACAGACCGCTCGGCCCTCCTGGCACGTAAGTTCTACACAGAGGATGCCCGTATCAAATATGAAAGGATGGCCCAAAACAGCGGCACCGCGGTATGCCGAAACCGCGGAATCCAGCTGGCAAACGGCGATTACATAGCCTTTCTCGATGCCGACGACCTTTGGGTGCCGGACAAGCTGGAAATGCAACTGGAATTTATGCAGCGCCAGGCCTGTGATGTTTCCTTTTCCAGCTACCAGCTTATCGATGAAAGGGGCCAATCCCTGTACAGAAGGGTGCGCGCCCTAAAAACGCTATCCTACCATAAACAATTGCGGAACAATTATATAGGAAACCTTACCGGAATGTACTGCAGCAAGACCCTCGGCAAGATATATTCGCCTCTCTTGCGAAAACGCCAGGACTGGGGCTTGTGGCTCAATGCCATAAAGAAAAGCGGTAAACCCGCCCGAGGCCTACAGCTCGATCTGGCCTTTTACCGCAAGCGGAAAGACGCTATCAGCACCAACAAATTTACCCTCGTAAAATACAACTATGCCTTTTATAGGGACTTTCTGGGGCAATCGTCTATCAGCGCGGGTTTTTCCCTGCTCCGTTTTTTCTGGGAATATTTCTTTGTCAGACCAAAATACATCGAACGGATAAATTGAAGAAACCGGTAAGGCCGAAAATTTATTCCCGCGACCTGATCTCAATGATCTGTGGTTTCCCGGAGGGGGAAGCCGCAATGCTATCCACCCGTTCCAAAGAGATTTCCATGGAATGGCCAACCAGCGTTTGAAACTTTGCTTCAATTTCCTGCCTGATATCTCTTGAAATTTCTTTATCGGCAAGATAGATTATTAGCAGTTCGTCCTTGGCTCTTTGTATCGCCTTGAACTGCCTTATCTGGGTGTAATACTCCATAATCCCCGTAAAGCTGTGCACCACCAGCGTTTGGCCGTTGGGTGCCTTGATCACCTCCGTTTCCCGGCCAGAAACTTCCTTTAAAAGCGGATAGTTGAACCGCCTGTTTTTAGGGTACTCCTCCTTGGGCAGCATAATCCCGAGATCGCCCAGCTTGTATCGAATCAATGGCATGGCATAATTGGTAAGGCAGCTTACCAAGATATGGCCGCGCTCCCCATCCTTGACCGGGTTGCCTTCATCATTGACAATTTCCAGATATACGTGGGGCGTCATGATGTAATAATACGGCAAATCGGCCGTGCAGGCCATCAGCATTCCTTCGGCGCAGCCATAGGTGTTGATAATGGTGGGGCTTTCAAAGGCCTTTTCAAAATTTCTTTTGTACTGCGGAAAAAGCTTGTCGCCATAACAGATCAAACCCTTGACCGGAAAAGTGGTTTTTTTCTGTAAGACCACTTCGGCTATTTCATTCAGGGCCGAAGGATAGCCAGCCAGATACTTCGGTTCTTTCTTGCTGAATTTCTTCAGGACCGATGAAATCTTTTTTTCATTTAAAGAAAAAGCTTCCAGATAATGGGTCCTAAAAAAGATGTCCTTAAGCTTTTTGGGCAAGGTCCGCTTTGGCGAAATCCCCGTCTGTAGCAATGGTATTCCCGGCCTGTAGCCGCCCCACATCCACCAATGCGTCTGTAGCGCCCTGATGTAGAATTTATGGTCATAGCTCATAAAGGTGACCGATTGCTGCCCGCTGCTGCCGCTGCTGTGGTTTTTTTCCAATTTCCCCTTCTGGTATTTTTCTGAAATGAGACGGTCTGTGTGCTCGCGCAGCAGACTTTTGGTAAGTATGGGAAAATCCTCTATAGAAGCATCTCCGCCCAAGTTTAGGTCGCGGTAATAGGGCACGTATTTTTGGGCATGGGCCAGCAGGGCGGTCATCTTCTCTTGTTGGAGCTTTTCCAGCGCTTCGGCGTCCATGCGGTCATAAGCCTTCCATTCCCTTAGGTATTTGGAATAATTTCCACTGAAAAAAACAGACCCCAGCGGCAATAAGATTTTATTTAAAACAAAGGAATACATATTCACCAAAATCCATAATTGCTTTTGAACCCATTAGTTAAACCAATAACCCAACAACCCAACAACCCAACAACCCAATAACCTATTAACCATTAACCATTAACCATTAACCATTCACCATTCACCATTCACCAATCACACCAATAAAAATGAAATACCGCACTAAAAAGTAGCGTTCCAAGATACAAACATTTATTTTTGGGCCTGAAACAAAATCCTTCTGTAATGAACATCCTTATCCTTGGCTCCGGCGGCCGCGAACACGCCTTTGCCCACAGCATTAAAAAAAGCACGGCTTGCAAAAACCTCTTTGTGGCCCCCGGCAATGCCGGCACGGCTTCCATCGCCACCAATCTCGATCTGAAGGTAACCGATTTTGAAGCGGTGAAAAAATGCGTTCTCGATCATAAAATTAAAATGGTCGTGGTGGGTCCCGAAGACCCTTTGGTACAGGGCATAGCCGATTTCTTTGCGGAAACTGGCGAATTGAAGGATGTCATGCTTATTGGCCCCTCCAAACGGGGCGCCCTTTTGGAAGGAAGCAAACAGCGCGCCAAGGAGTTTATGGCCCAGTACAACATTCCCACCGCCGCCTATGAGTGCTTTACCGCTGAATCCCTAGAGGCCGGAAAGGCTTTTTTGGAAACCCTAATCCCTCCCTATGTCTTAAAAGCCGATGGTCTGGCCGCAGGAAAAGGCGTCTTGATTTTAAACGACCTCAACCAAGCCAAACAGGAACTGGAAAATATGCTCACCCACAGCAAGTTTGGGCAGGCAAGTGCCAAAGTAGTTATCGAGGAGTTTTTGGATGGCATAGAGCTGAGCGTGTTTGTACTTACCGATGGCAAAAACCATAAAATCTTGCCCACGGCCAAGGATTACAAACGTATTGGCGAGGGCGACACCGGTCTAAATACGGGTGGGATGGGAGCCGTCTCCCCCGTGCCCTTTGCCGATGGTGATTTTATGCGGAAAATTGAGGATCGCATCGTGAAGCCTACGGTAAATGGTCTGGCCGGAGAAAATATTGATTACAAAGGTTTTATTTTTATTGGCTTGATTAAAGTTAATAACGAGCCTTACGTTATTGAATACAACGTGCGCATGGGCGATCCCGAGACCGAAGTGGTCCTGCCCCGAATAAAGACCGACCTGGTGCATCTACTGGAAGCCACCTTTGCACAGGAGCTGGATAAGATTTCCCTCGAAATTGATGCACGGGCAGCGGCAACCGTAATGCTGGTTTCCGGCGGCTATCCGGAAGCTTATGAAAAAGGCAAGCAAATTACCGGCCTGGAAAACATTTCCGAATCCATCGTCTTCCACGCCGGCACCAAGGCCGAAAATGGCAAAACACTTACCAATGGCGGCCGCGTTCTGGCCGTTACCTCTTTGGATGATGATTTCAGAAAGGCACTAAAAAAATCCTACCAAAACATAGAAAAACTATCTTTTGATAGGATGCAATATCGTAAGGATATAGGGTTTGACCTGTAAGAAACTTCACTAAGGCCCAGAAATAGAGCCTTTTTATTAAGCATTAAACTATTTCCTTATAGGTATAATCGCTTTCGGTTTTTTCGTTGAATTGGTCCAGCTTGCGCATCCAATAAATAAAGGCCGCAATCCCAACCAATAGGAAAATCCACGAAACGATATTGGCCAACCACCAACTGTCCAGCTCCAGGTGGCGCAGGGCGTCATAAGGAATAAACAGAAAATTCTCAAAAAGGGAAGCGATTCCTTCCCAAAAATCTCTCCAAGTCATATCTTTAATCTTTAAAAAGCAAAAATATAAAATTCCCCCTTATGCTAACAAGCTTTTTCGGAAAATCAAGGCCCGCCATCCATTTTATTCTGGGAATAGCCATCGCCATCTCTTATATATGGGCCGTAGTTCCTTCCCAAAGCCCCGTAGCCAGCATTTCGGGATTGTTTGTGCACCTGGGCCTGCTTCTGCTCTGCGTATTTACGCTCCTGCTTTTGGATTTCATTATCAGAAAAAACCAACTTTCCCAAAACAATACCTATGCTATCTTTTTTTACGCCAGTTTTTTGGCCATGCTGCCGGCAGTCTTCCTGAGGGCGGAAATAATCCTGGCCCATCTCTGTCTCTTGATGGCATTTAGAAGGATCATGAGCTTATGGAATGACAGCAATGCCCCCAAGAAAATACTCGATGCGGCCCTTTGGATTTCCCTGGCTTCCCTTTTCTTCTTTTGGAGCATCCTTTTCTTTGTACCGCTTTGGATAGCCGTGGTGCAAAAACCCAATTTCCATTACAAACAGCTCTTTATTCCCCTCGTTGGATTTTCGGCCGTATTCGTTCTCAACACGGCGATCCAACTCTTAAGAACAGATTCCTTTGCGTGGATGGTGGCCTGGATTGCACCGGCAGGCTTTGATTTTTCGGTTTACAACAATCTCTGGCTACTTGTTCCCGCCACGCTCTTGCTTACCTTTTTTGTCTGGTCGGGCATTCATGGGCTGCTCCGTTTTCCGCTTATGGCGCCCCGCGAAAGAGCCAAATACCGCCTTCTTCTTTTCTGTGGCTTGGCTTCCCTGGCCGTGGCCGTCCTTGTTCCGCAAAAAACCGGCGCCGAACTGCTTTTTTTTATGCCGCCCCTGGCCATAATGGTGGCCGTTTATCTGCAAAACCTCAACGAGAGCTATTTTAAGGAAGCCCTGCTCTGGTTGGCGGTGGCTGTGCCCCTAATCATGATATTTTTATGGGAAAATTAGACCTGCATAGCCTGGAAACCGAACTAAAGAAACGCTGGCCATATCCCTATGTCTGGGGCCAAAAGCAGAACGACCTTTGGGACGGCCATACCAATTTTATCTACTCGACCCCAAGCTGGGAGGCGCTCATGCCACAGATGGCCCAAGTGGTAAACCGTTTTAAGCTGGACAAGCGCGCCCTTTTTAACTACACCATAAACCGCTGGTACAACTTCTGGAGCGCCCGGGCCGTGGAACAGATCTTTTGCGAAAGTGAACATATTGTGCCCGCCACCCAGATGAAGGATTCCGAAAAGGATTTCTTTCTCTGCGGAATTCCCTTTGACCATAAAAGCTCGGTCTTTCCAAAACAGTTCAACAAAACCTTTGAATACGCCCAAACCCATAAAAATGAATTGATTGAATGGCTCTACAAAAATCAAAGCACCCAAAAGCGGCACCATTTCAAAAACCGTCTTTTTATTGTGGTCTATGCTGAAAATGGCGAACATTGGAAATTGAAGGCTGAAATCGGTTTGCTAAAAAATGCAATTCAAAAATATATAGCTACTTTCAGGCCGGAGCAGTTGCAATCATTTACTTTTGTTGACGGACAGCAAACTTTAAGCGATATTATCTGGGTTTCCAAATGAATTACATAGGCTCCAAACACAAACTCTCCAATTTCATTTTTGAAAATTTAAGCACTCTTTTTAAACCAGATTGGCAACAAGAATTTCACTATCTTTGAAATATGAAAACATTATCCTTAAACATACCTGACGGTCTTGATATAGGGCCAAGCGAACTTGCAATATTTCTGGCATCTCGCCTTTATGAAAATGGTAAGTTGTCGTTGGGCCAGGCAGCTGAAATGGCAGGCCTGACAAAACGTACTTTCATCGAGCTATTAGGTCGTTATAATGTTTCCGTCTTCAATTATCCCGCTTCAGATTTAGCAAAGGATGTTGCCAATGCCTAAAACTATTATTTCCGATACCAGCTGTTTTATTATACTTACAAACATTGGGAAATTGGATATTTTGCAGAAAGTTTATGGGGAAGTAATAACAACACCTGAAGTGGCGTCAGAATTCGGAGAGCCACTGCCAGCATGGGTAATTATAAAATCGGCAACAGACTACTATCGTCAGGCTATTTTAGAAGTTCAAATAGACAAGGGCGAATCCAGTGCAATAGCTTTAGCTTTGGAAATTGAAAACAGCACTGTTATTTTAGATGACCTAAAGGCTAGAAAAATGGCTGAACATTTGGGAATATCCTACACTGGAACTATTGGAGTAGTAGTAAAAGCAAAACTGAAGGGGATAATTCCTTCAATAAAACCAATTTTACAAAAATTAAAGCAAACAGATTTCCGAATTTCTCTTGAACTTGAAACGGAAGCTCTTAGCCAAGCAAAAGAACTGCCTTAATGAACTACATAGGCAGCAAACATAAACTCTCCAATTTCATTTATAAAGCGGTAACCCAAACCTGCGGGAATGATCTTTCGAAAAAAACCTTTTGTGATCTTTTTGCCGGCACAGGCATAGTAGGACGAAAGTTTAAACCGCACGTAAAACAAGTAATCGCCAACGATGTGGAATATTACAGCTATGTGCTGAACCGAAACTACATTGGCAACCACCGCAACTTTGAATACGAAAATCTTATAAAAGAATTGAATGCCCTTCCGGGGAAGAAAGGTTTTGTTTTTGAAAACTATTCCGAAGGCGGAACCGCCGGAAGAAACTATTTCAC
>CAYSLM010000018.1:0-2643 GCA_964431895.1 uncultured Aequorivita sp. | reverse complement strand
GAAGTGCAAACGGTGATGGAACGCTTCGGGAAATACACCTTGAAAACCAAAAAATACCAACGTTTCAAGGCAGACAAAACCGAAAACCGAAACCACAAGGCCACAGAAACCTTTGAATATTTGCATATATTGGAAAAACATTTTGGCTCCGCTCAATGACCGATGGTGGCTGAGCGGAGTCGAAGCCACGATGAAAGGTCATTTCGACTCCGCTCAATGACCAGAACGCGAATTTCGGCCACTGAGCGCAGTCGAAGCGCCCCCAAAATAATGAATAACAATAAACAATAAACAATGTTCTCAGACAAAGCCAACAAAATTTTTGAAGAAGCCATTGAAAAATACCACGAAATCGATTCCGTGGACCAGCCCTTCAACAATCCGTATGATAAAGACAGCCAATTGATTGAACACTTGCTTTACCGCAAATGTTGGATAGATACGGTGCAGTGGCATTATGAAGACATCATCCGCGACCCCAATATCGACCCGGTTGCAGCCTTAAAACTAAAACGAAAGATAGATGCTTCCAACCAGGACCGCACCGATATGGTGGAATATATTGACAGTTACTTCCTCGAAAAATTCAAGGACGTAAAGGTGAAGGACGACGCCACCATCAACACCGAAAGCCCGGCCTGGGGCATTGATAGGCTTTCCATTTTGGCCCTGAAAATCTACCATATGAATGAAGAGGCCACCCGCACCGATGCTTCTCAAGAGCACCAAATGGCCTGCAAGGCAAAGCTCGACGTGCTTTTGGAACAGCGGGTGGACCTGAGCACCGCCATCAACCAATTGCTCGACGATATTGCCCACGGCCGCAAGTATATGAAAGTCTATAAACAGATGAAAATGTACAACGACGAAGAGCTGAACCCAGTCCTCCGCAACAAAAAATAAAAAAAGCTCCCCTCCTTTTAAAGGAGGGGTTTCCGCCCCGGCGGAAGGGGTGGTGAATGCCCCGTATATCCTTCAAATGGTTAAACCAAACCACATACTGGTAATCCGCCTCTCCGCCATGGGCGATGTGGCCATGACCGTGCCCGTGCTCCGTGTTTTGACACAAACCTATCCCGAACTAAAAATCACGGTACTTTCCCGCCCCTTTTTCAAACCACTTTTTGAGGATATTCCCAATCTCAATTTTTTGGAAGCCGATGTATATGGCGAGCACAAACGCTTCGGACTGCTAAATTTGGCCAAGGAGGCGAAGGCTTTGGGCATTGATGCCGTGGCGGATCTCCACAATGTGATCCGTTCCAAAGTAATCACGAAATATTTAAAATTTAAAGGTTTAGAAACAGCGACTATCGATAAAGGCCGCTCAGAAAAGAAACGGTTGATTGCTGCCAAAGGTGAAGCTATTTCGCAATTAAAAACCACCCACCAGCGCTACGCCGATGTTTTTGAAAAGCTCGGTTTTTCTTTAGACAACAATATTTTCTCCCCTTTTTTCAAGGGGAGATGCCCGCAGGGCAGAGGGGTCTCGCCTCCCAAACACTTGACCCCAAAACTCAATGGCCTAATTGGCGTAGAACCAAAAAAACTCATAGGCATTGCTCCCTTTGCGGCCCATCAAAGCAAAATGTATCCTTTAAGCTTAATGGCAGAAGTAATCCGTGAATTGGACGTAACCGATAAATACCGCATCTTTCTTTTTGGCGGCGGAAAAAGGGAAATTGAATTACTGGAAAAACTTGAAAACCCCTTCGCCAACGTGACCAACGTGGCCGGAAAACTCACTTTTGAGGAAGAACTCGCCCTGATTTCAAACCTCGATTTAATGCTTTCCATGGACAGTGGCAATGGCCATTTAGCGACAATGTATGGCGTTCCGGTAATTACGCTTTGGGGCGTAACGCATCCATTTGCGGGCTTTGCGCCTTTCAATCAGCCCGAGGGCAATCAACTTCTTTCAGACCGCGAAGCATATCCGTTAATTCCAACTTCTATTTATGGGAATAAATTTCCGAAGGGATATGAAGAAGTGATGAAAACGATTGCTCCACAAACCGTTGTCAATAAAGTCTTGGAGGTTCTGGGATAGCTTATTTATCTAAGTTCCACGAATAGTTCCTTTTCTTCCCCTCGCGCATTTCTTTGCTGCACAATGGTTCTATTGCAGTAGCTGAGGCTTACCGCCGGGGAATTAGGCACACTTTATTGCGATTCGATTCTTAGAAAAATGAGGGTATTAAAATTTAACAATTAAAAAAACATTTGTGTCCTTTTTTGTGCTTAATTCGCCGGCTCAAACGAAATATATTTTTTGCCCCATGAAAAACCGGTTTTTAACACCTACAATTATTCTTTCTGGAGATCCAAACACAGCCAGAATAGAACAAACGGTTTTCCACGAATCCAGCCATTATTCCCACGCCAGAAAGGCCGGTGCGACATTTTGGGCAAATCTTTTTGCGTCTGAAATAAATAACGATATCCAACACGGCGATCCATACCACAATGGCACAAAGCCAACCCTAAACGCCGCAAAGCGTATTGCAGTAGCCGAAGGTTGGGCCACTTTTATGGAATTTTATATGATGAACGATACCTATGGTAAGGCCTGGAGCGGCGGAGGTTGGCAAACCAGCCCTACCACATTTATGGAAAATTTTGATGTGTATGACGTTCCTATGC
>CAYSLM010000017.1:0-29508 GCA_964431895.1 uncultured Aequorivita sp. | reverse complement strand
CGGCACTAGATCCTAAGTCTAGCGTGTCTACCAATTCCACCACGCCCGCATTTTCAATATTTTAAGAACTTTTATTAGGTTAAATCCTAAGTCTAGCGTGCCTGCCTGCCAGAGGCACGACAGGCAGGTCTACCAATTCCACCACGCCCGCATTGTTTTTTCGGAAAAAATCTTCCCGTTCACCGCAGCACCTTTGTGCTTTAGCGGGTGCAAATATAAACAAGAAAGTTGATTTGCAAAGCATATCTTTTCAGAAAAAATAATTTTTTCATAACACTACGTTAAACAACCAAAGCCATTGCGGGCATCGGGCCCATTTCCGCTTCTATTTTGTACCTTAGCAGTTCTTCAAAAAACACCGTATGAAAAGTGCAAAACCATATATTGAAAAAAATAAAGACCGCTTTTTGGATGAATTGATTGAATTGCTGAAAATACCTTCCATCAGCGCCGATTCAGCCTATAAAAAAGACGTGCTAAAAACTGCCGAAGCCGTAAAAAACCAACTGAAAAAAGCAGGCTGCGATACCGTTGAAATCTGCGAAACGCCAGGGTACCCTATTGTTTATGGCGAAAAAATAATCGATAAAAACCTCCCCACCGTGCTGGTTTATGGGCATTACGACGTGCAGCCGCCAGACCCAATGGATCTGTGGGACAGTCCGCCGTTTGAGCCGGTCATCAAAAAAACCGAAATCCATCCTGAAGGTGCCATTTTCGCCCGCGGAAGTTGTGACGACAAAGGCCAGATGTACATGCACGTTAAGGCTTTGGAATATATGACCGAAACCGACCAACTGCCCTGCAACGTAAAGTTTATGATCGAGGGCGAAGAGGAAGTGGGCAGTGAAAGCCTGGGCTGGTTTGTGGAGCGCAACCGCGAAAAACTCGCCAACGATGTTATCCTTATCAGCGATACCGGCATGATAGCCAAGGACACACCCTCCATCACCACCGGACTTCGTGGATTAAGCTATGTGGAAGTGGAAGTCACCGGCCCCAACCGCGACCTGCACAGTGGGCTGTACGGCGGTGCCGTGGCAAACCCGATAAATATTCTTTGCAAGATGATTGCTTCCCTCCACGATGAAAACAAGCACATTACCATTCCGGGGTTTTATGATGATGTGGAGGAACTTTCAAAAGAGGAACGCGAAAAAATGGCCGAAGCCCCCTTCAGCCTTGAAAACTATAAAAAAGCCCTGGACATAGACGATGTTTACGGCGAAAAAGGCTATACCACCAACGAGCGCAACTCCATCCGACCCACGCTAGACGTGAACGGCATTTGGGGCGGCTACATCGGGGAAGGCGCCAAAACGGTGATTGCCAGCAAGGCTTATGCAAAAATAAGTATGCGCCTGGTGCCGGATCAGGATTGGAAGAAAATTACCGACCTGTTTAAAAAACATTTTGAGAGCATTGCCCCCGAAGGCGTTCGTGTAAAAGTGAAACCACACCACGGCGGACAGGCTTATGTTACGCCAATTGACAGTGTGGGCTACAAGGCTGCCGAAAAGGCGTATGAGGAAACCTTTGGCAAAACCCCTATCCCACAGCGAAGTGGCGGCAGTATCCCCATTGTGGCCTTGTTTGAAAAAGAACTGAAAAGCAAGACCATTTTAATGGGCTTTGGGCTGGACAGCGACGCCATCCACTCGCCCAACGAGCATTTTGGCATCTGGAATTATTTAAAGGGCATAGAGACCATTCCGCAATTCTACCACCATTTCACAGAAATGTTTAAATAGGAAGGTTGCTGAGTCCAGTCGAAGCACAGTTTTATCATTATTTCACAGAGATGAGTAAGTAAAAAATTCTAGACCTCACAGGTTTTGAAAACCTGTGAGGTCTTTATAACTAACTATATCTTCTTCACAAAATCCGTAATAATCACAATCTGCTGGCCATCTACCTTCCCTTCAATGTATTTTTCATTTTCGTGATCTAGCGAGATGCGGCGCACGGCGGTACCCTGTTTTGCTACCATACTACTGCCTTTTACTTTTAAATCTTTGATCAAGACCACAGAATCGCCCGCTTCAAGTATGTTGCCGTTGCTATCGCGGTGGATGATTGACTTTTCCTTGTTTTCCGCGAGCCCTGCCTTGGCCCATTCCTTGGTTTCGTCTTCCAGATACATCATATCCAGCAGATCTTGGGGCCAGCCTTCACCCTTAAGGCGGTGCAGCATACGGTAAGCCATAACCTGTACGGCCGGCACGGAGCTCCACATACTGTCATTCAAACAGCGCCAATGGTTTGGTTCTGTTTTTTCTGGGTCTTCAATTTGCTCTTTGCAAGTTTCACAAATTAAAATATTTGTATCGGCAACATCGGTTGGGGATTTTGGCACTTCAAAAACACCAAGATTTTCTTCGAACCCGCAGAGTTCGCATTTGTTGTTGCTTCTTTGGCTAAGTTGTTTCTTTAAATCCATTATGGTTTAGTTAAATTTATTCTTCACCCAAATTGAAGGGTGGTCCTATTCCACTTAAAGCTTGTTCCACGTATCGTTCAAGAGATTTACATCGGGAAGCATTTTGTTGGGGTCCAGAACCACGCGTTGTACTTGCTTGTTTGTCTTCAAAAGATGGGTCCAACTGTTGCCACGCTGCCAAATCTCTACGGGAAGTCTTATTTCCTCTTTGGAATTATCGGTATAAATCACCTGCAATTGTACCGGCATAGGGATTTGTCCGTCGTTCTCAACAGTAATCAGATAGTTGCCGTTAAGGGGTTTTACATCGGTAATTCCGAGGTCAATATTGCCATTGCCGTAAAACCAACCTTTCCAAAACCAAGCGAGGTCTTCACCCGCCACATTTTCCATATGGTTAAAAAAGTCGTTGGGCTGGGGGTGCTTGTATGCCCAAGTTTCAATATAACTTTTAAAGGCTGCATCAAATCTTTGGGTTCCCAAAATATATTCCCTCAGCAAAATGAGGCCTGCGGCAGGTTTGTAATAGGCCGTATATGCCAGGTTCATGCTCTGGGCTACATCGGGGTAGGTATCAATCCCTTCTCTGTTCTCATAGGTAAGGTAGGGAATCAATTGTCTGGGGGTTTCCTGGGATGCGGCATATTCCCCATTGTTAAAAGCTTTGGTGCTGTAATGATTTATAAAGGTATTGAAGCCCTCGTCCATCCACGGGTAGCGGCGCTCATTGCTGCCCACGATCATCGGGAACCAGTTATGGCCAAATTCGTGGTCGGTAACGCCCCAAAGATCTTCGCCGCGGCTCTGGTAATCGCAAAAGCTTACGCCCGGATATTCCATTCCGCCAACACTTGCGGCCACATTGATGGCGTTGTGGTAGGGATAGGGATAATACGTTTTGGAGTAAAACTCGACGGAAGCTTTTGTGTATTCGGTAGATCGTGACCAGGCATTTTCGCCCTTGCTTTCTTTGGGATAAACCGATTGGGCCAGGCCGGTTTTTCCGTGGCCAAGATCCATTTTGGCGGCATCCCAAATAAAGGCCCTTGATGCCGCCCAGGCCACGTCGCGGGTGTTCTCCATTTTGAAATGCCAGGTGAGCGTGCCATTTGATTTCACGTGGGCTGCGGGCTTGGCAACCTCCTCGGGTTTTATGATATAGATGGTCTTGTCACTTTTTTCGGCCTTGGCCCATCGGGCTTGCTGTTCCTTGGTAAGTACATCTTTTGGGTTCTGAAGCACGCCCGAGCAAACCACGGTCTGGTCTGCCGGTGCGGTAATCCTTACGTCATAATCACCATATTCACAGTAAAATTCACCCGCTCCCAAATACGGGTCGGTATTCCAGCCCACCACGTCGTCAAAAACCGCCACCCGCGGGTACCATTGGGCGATAGCATAGATGGTGCCGTCTTCTACATCCAGCCTTCCCATTCGGTCCATGCCTTTTACGGGAACCTTAAAGCTGAAGTTCATGGATATTTCCACTTCGCCGCCCTTGGCAGCCAAAGGCTTGTCTAGCCATAGCTGCATTCGGGTATCGGTAATGATATATTTTGAAGAAGTTCCGGTATTGGTCTTGGCAGAAACATTTTTTAATTGAAATCCGCCCTCGGTATCACCGCTGTACCGATTGCCTAGCACAGGCGTGGTCAAGGTGCCACGAGAGTTTTCGGTAAATCGATCCTGCTCTAGATAAAGCCAGATAAAGTCCAGCGTTTCCGGACTGTTATTGACATAGTTTATGGTAACCTTTCCCGATACCGTATGGTTTTTGTCATCAAGCGTTGCTTCCAACTTGTAATTAGCGGCATTTTGCCAGTATTCGGGCCCGGGCTTGCCCGAAGCTGTCCTATAAACATTGCCCTGCCGATAGCTGAAATTGTCAAAAAGATGTTGGTTGTCGGGTTGTGCCTGTTGGGCGGTAATTACTGTGGAAAAGATAAAAATGAACAAGGGAAGCAGCACTCTGCCTTGACGATATAACATAGTAAAAACGTATTTTTAAAACAGTTGCGAAGTTAGCAAATGCAATGTGAAAATGTTGTTAAATCAAGTTTTTAAAATTGAGGTTAAATTCCGCAGGCGTTCAAAAAGAAAAACCCCAATTGCAGTTTAAAACAAAAATTTTAACCAAAATATCCATTTTCAAAAAAACCTTCCTATATTTGAAACCGAAACAATGAACACATTTACCCAAAATACTTGGTGGTGGAAAAACTTACGGAAACAGTCGTGAGCGGAACACCTATGGTATAAACTATATACAAAAAGGCTTGTCAATCACGACAAGCCTTTTTTTATGGCCTTACCCTTCGGCTCCGCTCAGGGTACTTAAGTCGGTCTTTGAGCGGAGCCGAAAAGACAAAACTTAAAAATGAAATACCATTTAAAAACCTATTCAAAAAAACTGTTGGCAGACACCCTCACGCCGGTTTCGGTGTATTTGCGGCTGCGCGATAAATTCCCGAACAGCCTGTTGTTGGAAAGCAGCGACTACCACGCCAACGACAATAGCTTTAGCTATATCTGCCTTAACCCCATCGCCTCCATAAAAGTGGAAAATGAAACCATTTTTCAAAATTTTCCCGATGGAAAAAGCACAACACTTGAAATTTCTGAAAACACCCCTGTTCCAACAATTTTAGACGAATTTGCCTCTTCCTTTGCTATAGAATACGTCAATCCCTCCCCCCTTCGGGGGGACCGAGGGGGGACTGGTCTCTTCGGTTTTATGGCTTTTGATGCCGTTCGTTACTTTGAAAATATTTCCCTTTCAAAAAAAGAAGAAAACCTAGCCCTGCCCGATCTGTTTTACGCCGTGTACCAAAACATCATCGCCATCAACCATTTCAACAACGAAGCCTATATTTTTGCGCACTGTTTTGAAACTGAAAACAATATTCCACAGATTGAACAAATTTTAAAATCGAAGAGTTTTGCGGAATATTCTTTCGCGAGAAATGGGGAGCGCACCACAAATTTAAACGATGAAGCTTTCAAAACTTTGGTGCGAAAATGCAAAGAGCATTGCCAGCGCGGCGATGTATTCCAGATCGTGCCCAGCAAACGGTTTTCGCAGGCGTTCACGGGCGATGAATTCAACGTTTATCGGGCCTTGCGAAGCGTGAACCCCTCGCCCTACCTGTTCTATTTTGATTACGGAAATTTTAAGATCTTCGGCAGTTCGCCCGAAGCGCAGTTGGTCGTAAAAGGAAATACGGCCGAAATCCACCCCATCGCGGGAACTTTCAAACGCACAGGAAACGACGAAGAGGACGCCGAGCTGGCCAAAAAACTTTCCGAGGACAAAAAAGAAAACAGCGAACACGTGATGCTGGTCGATCTGGCGCGAAACGACCTGAGCCGCCACGGCACCAACGTAAAGGTGGAAACCTACCGCGAGGTGCAGTTTTTTTCGCACGTGATCCATTTGGTGAGCAAGGTTACCGCCACAAAAAACTCGAATACTTCAACGATGCAAATTGTGGCCGACACCTTTCCCGCGGGAACGCTTAGCGGGGCGCCAAAACACAAAGCGCTGCAATTGCTGGAAAAATACGAAAACAGAAGTCGTGAATTTTACGGCGGTGCTATCGGCTTTATGGATTTCAACGGCAATTTCAACCACGCCATCATAATCCGCTCCTTTGTGAGCAAGGATCACACCCTACACTATCAAGCCGGTGCCGGCGTGGTTTCGGAAAGCAATGAAGAAAACGAATTGCAGGAAGTTTACAACAAATTGGGCGCACTCACAAAAGCACTGGAATTGGCGGAAAACATATAAGTCCCCCAGCCCCAAAGGGGAGCAAAAAATAATAATCCATGAAAGAAGAAATAAATAAAATTAAAAATCAGGCTCCCTTCCCCCAGGGGGAAGGGCTGGGGAAGGGGATGAAAATATTAGTAATAGACAACTACGACAGTTTTGTGTACAACCTGGTCCACTATTTAGAGGAATTGGATTGCGAAGTAACCGTGAAACGGAACGATAAATTTGATTTGGAAGAGGTAGAAAACTACGACAAAATCCTCCTCTCCCCCGGCCCTGGCATCCCCGATGAAGCCGGATTGCTGAAGGCGGTCATTGTAAAATACGCCGCTTCAAAACCAATCTTGGGCGTGTGTTTGGGCCAACAGGCCATTGGCGAAGTATTCGGCGGTAAGTTGGAAAACCTCAGCCACGTTTTTCACGGCGTAGCCACCACGGCCACGGTAATTTCGGAAAATGAGCCACTTTTTCAAGGCATTGAAAAACATTTTGAAATAGGCCGCTACCACAGTTGGGTGGTTTCAAAAGAAGAGTTTCCGGAGGATTTGGAAGTCACGTCGGTTGATGAAAACGGGCAGATTATGTCGCTCCGTCACAAAGTGTATGACGTTTGCGGCGTGCAATTCCATCCCGAAAGCGTGCTGACCCCGGTTGGGAAACAAATTATCAAAAACTGGATTGACAACTAAAATGAAACAGATTTTAAATAGATTGATAAACCACGAGCAGCTTTCAAAGGAAGAAGCGCGAACCGTTTTGGTAAACATTTCCGAAGGGCAGTATAACCAAAGCCAAATAGCCGCTTTTTTAACGGTTTATATGATGCGAAACGTGACTTTGGAGGAATTGGAAGGTTTCCGCGATGCCTTGCTCGACCTGTGTTTGGCCGTAGACTTTAGCGGATACAACACCATCGACCTCTGCGGCACCGGCGGCGATGGAAAAAACACCTTTAATATTTCAACCTTGGCTTCTTTCGTGACTGCGGGAGCGGGAATTCACGTAACCAAACACGGCAACTACGGGGTTTCCTCAGTAAGTGGAAGCAGCAATGTTATGGAAGCTTTGGGGATTAAATTCAGCAATGAAAAGGATTTTTTAAAGCGAAGTTTGGATGAAGCCGGCATCTGCATTCTACACGCGCCCCTTTTCCATCCCGCTATGAAAAACGTGGCGCCCATCCGCCGGGAATTGGGCGTAAAGACCTTTTTCAATATGCTCGGGCCTATGGTAAATCCGGCCTTTCCGAAAAACCAATTGGTCGGCGTTTTCAATTTGGAACTCGCACGAATGTACGGCTACCTTTACCAAAAAAGCGAGAAAAATTACGCCGTGCTCCACGCCATGGACGGTTATGATGAAATTTCGCTGACCGGCCCGGTAAAAGTGATTTCAAAAACTTCGGAAATGGTTTTAAATGCCGAGGATTTCGGAATAAATCAGATTGAAGCACCAGAAATATTTGGTGGCCATACCGTAACAGCTTCCGCCGAAATATTTACGGATATCTTAAACGGAAAAGGCACCGATGCACAAAACCATGTAGTCTGTGCCAACGCCGCTATGGCTATCTCGGTAGTTGAAAAATGCGGTATTCAGAAAGGTTTTGAAAAAGCAAAGGAATCGTTGCAATCTGGAAAGGCTTTAAAATCATTGAAGAAATTACAGCAAATATCCTATTGAATCACGACCCAAGACTTACGACTCACAACTCACGACTCACGACCCACGACTCACGACTCAAAACTCACGACTCAAAACTCACGACCCACCACTCACCACTCACCACTCACCACTCACCACTCACCACTCACCACTCACCACTATAAATATGACAATTCTAGATAACATAGCAGCTTATAAGCGCAAAGAAGTAGCCGCAAAAAAGGAAGCAATTCCAGTGCGGTTACTTGAAAAATTTCCGCTTTTTCCGAAAGAAACCAAATCGCTGGCCGAAGCGTTGCGGAACAGTACCACCGGCATTATTGCCGAGCACAAGCGCCGCTCGCCCAGTAGAGCAGTGATTAATGACAAGGTTTTGTTGCCCGAAGTGGTTTCGGGCTATGTAAACGCCGGTTCCAAGGGAATTTCGGTCTTGACGGATTCCAACTTTTTTGGCGGTTCGCTGGACGATCTTTTGGTTGCTGAAAAAACGGCTTCCATCCCCCTTCTTCGGAAGGAATTCATCATCGATCCCTATCAAATTTACGAGGCAAAAGCTTACGGTGCCGATGCTATTTTGTTGATTGCGGCTTGTCTTTCGGCGGAAGCATTGAAACAGTTTTCTTTTTTGGCGAAAAGTTTAAACCTCGATGTTTTGTTGGAAGTCCACGATCTTGAAGAGCTTCAAAAAT
This sequence comes from uncultured Aequorivita sp., assembly GCA_964431895.1. Taxonomy (GTDB): domain Bacteria; phylum Bacteroidota; class Bacteroidia; order Flavobacteriales; family Flavobacteriaceae; genus Aequorivita. Next base: position 20,939 of record CAYSLM010000017.1, on the reverse strand, counting down.
CAGTGATACCCAATGTGGATATGATTGGCGTGAACAACCGAAACCTTAAAAATTTCAAGGTGAATATCGACATTAGCAAAAAGCTTTCCGAAGAAATTCCTGCCCACTACGTAAAAATTTCCGAAAGTGGCATCAGCGATGTTGAAACCATAAAAGAATTGCGAACCTACGGTTTTGAAGGGTTTTTGATTGGCGAACGTTTTATGAAAACCGAAAATCCAGGCGAAACCGCAAAACAATTTATTCAAAATTTAAGATGAGACCACTATTAAAGATTTGCGGAATGAAACACAACATTGCTGAAGTAGCCGCACTTCAGCACGATTATTTGTGTTTTATTTTTTACGAAAAAAGTCCGCGATATTTTGAGGGGGAGATTCCTTCACTTCCGGCCGGAATAAAGAAAGTTGGCGTTTTTGTGGATGCCACAGTACAGGAAATTCTTGAAACGGTTGAAAAATATGGACTGGACGTTATCCAACTCCACGGCAACCAAACCAAGGAATTTGTCCTAAACCTCAATATGGCCCTACGTTTAAAATATTGGGACGGCTACGAAGTCTGGAAGGTTTTTCAGGTAGATGCTGGTTTTGATTTTTCGAAAGCGTATGATTTCGTAAAAAAAGTGGACGCATTTCTATTCGACACCAAAGGCGATTTCCACGGCGGCAATGGCAAAACCTTTAATTGGAAAATACTTGAAAAGTATAAATATGACACACCCTTCCTTTTAAGTGGCGGCATTGGATTGGAAGAAGTTGATTCATTAAAAAAATTATTGAAAACAGGTCTTCCCATTCGCGCCATTGACGTAAACAGCAGGTTTGAAACGGAGCCGGGTTTAAAAAATATTGAAGATTTAAAAAGATTCAAAAATGAATTTTAATGTAAACGAAAAAGGCTATTACGGCCAGTTTGGCGGCGCGTATATTCCCGAGATGTTGTACCCAAATGTGGAGGAACTTCGGCAGAATTATTTAAAAATTATGGCCGAGGAATCTTTTCAAAAGGAATTCCGACAACTTTTGAAAGATTATGTGGGGCGGCCTACCCCGCTGTATTTTGCCAAGCGACTTTCAGATAAATACGGCACAAAGATTTACTTAAAACGCGAAGACCTTTGCCATACGGGCGCGCACAAGGTAAACAACACCATCGCCCAAATTTTAATGGCAAAGCGGTTGGGCAAAGATAGAATCATAGCCGAAACCGGCGCCGGCCAACACGGCGTGGCAACGGCCACCGTCTGTGCCTTGATGGGTTTGGAATGTGTTGTTTTTATGGGCGAAATAGACATAAAACGCCAAGCGCCAAACGTAGCCCGAATGAAAATGCTGGGCGCAAAAGTTGTTCCGGCAACGAGTGGAAGCAAAACTTTGAAAGACGCCACCAACGAAGCCATCCGCGATTGGATCAACAATCCTACAGACACCCATTATATCATCGGCAGCGTGGTTGGTCCGCACCCTTACCCCGATATGGTGGCGCGGTTCCAAAGCGTGATTTCTGAGGAAATAAAAACACAACTGAAAGAGAAAGAAGGTCGGGAAAATCCAGATTTTGTCGTGGCCTGCGTAGGCGGGGGCAGCAATGCGGCCGGCGTTTTTTATCACTATTTAAACACCCCCGAAGTTGGAATTATCGCCGTGGAAGCTGCGGGCAAAGGCATTGACAGTGGCGAGAGTGCCGCAACCTCGGCCTTGGGAAAAGTGGGCATTATACACGGTAGCAAAACGCTTTTGATGCAAACGCCCGATGGGCAGATTACCGAGCCTTATTCTATTTCGGCGGGCTTGGATTATCCGGGCGTTGGGCCGATGCACGCCCACCTTTTTGCCAGCGGCCGCGGCGAATTTATCTCGAAAACCGATGATGAAGCGATGCAGGCAGGACTGGAGCTCTGCAAATTGGAAGGAATAATTCCGGCGATAGAAAGCAGTCACGCCCTCGCCATTTTTGAATCCCGAAAATTTAAAACGGACGATGTGGTGGTTGTGAACTTGAGCGGGCGGGGGGATAAAGATCTCAATACTTACATTAAATATTTTAATCTGTAATTAAGACCTCACAGGTTTTTGAAACCTGTGAGGTCTATTCCTAATTATGAATAGAATTCAAGAAAAATTAAATCAGAACCATAAACTGCTGTCCATATATTTCACCGCAGGTTATCCAAAATTACACGATACCGTAGAAATACTCCAACAGTTGGAACAAAACGGCGTGGATATGGTCGAGATCGGTTTGCCATTTAGCGATCCTTTGGCCGATGGACCCACCATTCAAGCCAGTTCGCAAACGGCTTTAAAAAACGGCATGACCACAGAATTGCTTTTTGGGCAGTTGAAGGACATCCGGAAAACGGTTTCCATCCCGCTTATCATTATGGGATATTTCAACCCCGTGCTTCAATTTGGCGTGGAAAAATTTTGTGCAAAATGTGCAGAAATCGGCATTGACGGTTTAATCCTTCCCGACCTTCCCTTGGCCGAATATGAAGAGAATTACGCTGAAATTTTCAGAAAATACAATCTCATAAATATCTTTTTGATCACGCCCCAGACTTCCGAAGCACGTGTCCGGCAGATTGACGCGGCCTCGGATGGATTCATTTATATGGTGAGCAGCGCCAGCGTTACGGGCAGTTCGTCAGGGTTTGGAACCGGGCAGGAAGCCTATTTTAAACGGGTTGCTTCCCTTCAGCTTAAAAACCCCTTGGTGGTTGGCTTCGGAATCAATAATAACGACACATTTCAACAGGCCACAAAACATACTGCGGGAGCCATCATAGGCAGCGCCTTTATCAAAATGCTTGCTGAAAAAGGAAGTGCGGGTATTTCGGGATTTCTTAAATCCATTCGTGGGGTTTAACCTTTATTTAGCAAGGGTTTAAGGGAAATTGTGATATGGAATGGGTAGTTTAGAGGTCACAAATCAAGAAAAACTAAAGTTATGGCCAAGAAATTTGAGAGAAAGAAAGAACAGAAAACTCCTACCAACCCCACGGGTAAAACCGAAAGGCAAAACAATGAATTTGACATTGACGAAAAAACAATAAAGAAACAACAAAACAAGAAGTAATGGGGAAAGGCGACAAAAAGACCAAACGTGGGAAAATAAACATCGGCAGCTACGGAAAGTTGAGGCCGAAGCGCAAAAAATTCAACGTGCGCCCAAAACCCACCAAAGATGCCCAGCAAAAAGAAACTTAAAATTGAATGATTTTCGTTTTAAGTTGACGGAAAAGGTTTTTGAAAAGACGATTTTTTTTCAAGAACCTTTTCTTTTTTTTAATGATTTCCGAGTTAGCCCAATGAAACACTATCTTTGCAACAAAATGATGCCAACCTAAATGAACCGACCCATCACTGGATTTTCCAAAAAAACAAAGGAAGAAAAAATTGCCTGGCTTGCCGAAAATTATCTGCAAAACAAGCCTGAATCTGTGCAAATCCTGAAAAAATACTGGAATGAGGATGCGCAACTGCAGCAGCTTCACGATGATTTTATCGAGAATACCCTTTCCAATTATTACCTGCCCTTTGGCATTGCGCCCAATTTTTTGATAAACGATCAACTCTATGCGCTGCCTATGGTCACCGAGGAGAGTTCGGTAGTTGCCGCAGCCAGCAACGCCGCCAAGTTTTGGTTGGACCGCGGCGGGTTTAGGGCCGAAGTGATTTCTACCCAAAAAAACGGGCAGGTGCATTTCAATTTCCACGGCAGTGAAAAAGATATTGAGGCTTTTTTTGAAACAGCAAAACCGAAACTTTTTGAAAGTATTGCATCCATTGAAAAAAACATGAAAGCCCGTGGCGGCGGACTTTTGGAGCTTTCGCTGGTTGACAAATCGCATATACTAGAGGGTTATTTTTACATTCACGCCACTTTTGAAACCTTGGATGCCATGGGCGCCAATTTCATCAACAGTTGTTTGGAGCAGATGGCCCATACCTTTGAGAAGGAAGCTCAGAATTTTGAGCCTTTTCAAAAAAGCGATACTTATCCCGAAGTGGTGATGAGCATCCTTTCAAACTACGTTCCCGAATGTTTGGTGCGTGGCGAAGTGAGCTGCAAAGTGGAGGATTTGACCACAAAACATTACGACGGGAAACACTTTGCAGAAAAATTTGTCCGCGCCATTGAAATCGCCAAAACCGAGACGCGGCGCGCCGTCACCCACAACAAAGGCATCATGAATGGCATTGACGCCGTGGTTTTGGCAACAGGAAATGATTTCCGGGCCGTTGAGGCTGGCGTTCACGCCTATGCCGCCCGGAACAGCTATTACGGCAGTTTGACCCATGCCAAAATTGAAAACGGAAGCTTTACATTTTGGATTGAATTGCCATTGGCCATTGGAACGGTGGGAGGGTTGACATCACTCCACCCATTGACAAAACTGGCTTTTGAAATCCTCCAGAAACCAAATGCCAAGGAGTTGATGAAGATTATGGCCGTTGCCGGGCTTGCTCAAAACTTTGCAGCCGTTCGGTCACTCGTTACCACGGGTATCCAAAAAGGCCATATGAAAATGCACTTGATGAATATCTTGAACCAATTGCAGGCTTCCAAGAAAGAAAAGGAAAAAGCGATGGATTATTTTTTGAAAAACACTATTTCGCACAGTGCAGTTGTGGATTTTTTGGGAAAGTTACGAGGTAAATGAGTTTGGGAAATATGCTACATAATTGGATTTATCGTACTATTTGAAATTTGAAGAATAAAATCGTAATTTTAAAAGCATGGATGTAAAGTCAAAAAAATTGGATTTAATAGAGTGGTTGGTACATTTAACAGATGAATCAATCATTGAGCAGCTTTATAATTTTAAGAAAGTTTCAAAGGAAAATATATATCCAGAGCTTTCTGAAGATGAAAAATTTGGGATTGAACGAGGTTTAAAAGATTATGCGGAAGGAAGGTATAGCACCCACGAAGAGGCGACAGCGCGTATTAAAGCAAAATTCCCTTTTTTGAAATGAATGTAATCTGGACGGAGGGTGCAGAAGCGGACTTTAGAAATATTTTATTGTACTTATCTTCTGAATTTTCAGAACGAGAAGCTGAAAAATTCTATGATGATTCTTTTAAAGTATTGGATCAGATAATAATCGATCCGTTTCTATTTGGAAAAACTGAAATACAATCCGTTCGCAAAGCAGTTATTCATAAATTTACAACCTTATTTTACACAGTTGACGCAGAAAAAGAAGCCATTGTATTGCTCTTCTTTTTTGATACAAGACAAAATCCGAACAAAATATATTTCAAACCCTAAATTATTGCCCAAAACATTCCACAGCAACGGAAAATTACTGCTCACAGGCGAATACGTGGTGCTGGATGGGGCCACCGCTTTGGCCATTCCAACAAAATACGGGCAGTCTTTGGAAGTTTCCGTTTCAGAAAAAGAAGGCATTCAATGGAAAAGCTTCGATGAAAATGGAACGGTTTGGTTTGAGGATTGCTTCAATTTAAAAAATTTTGAAAGTGAAAACCAGCAAAGTGGACTTTCACAAACCCTTTCAAAAATACTTATGGAGGCCAAAAGGCTGAATCCCGATTTTATTGCAAACAATGATAGAATTTTAGTTGAAACCAAGCTGGACTTTCCGCGCAATTGGGGTTTGGGCACTTCTTCCACATTAATAAACAACATTGCGCTGTGGGCAAAGGTGGATGGCTTCGCGCTGCTCGCCAATAGTTTTGGCGGTAGTGGGTACGACATTGCCGCGGCGCAAAGTGATGCCCCGATTTTGTATAATTTAAAAAATGGAGTACCGGAATTTATAAAAACAACGCTTCCGTGGGATTTTACCGAATCCTTGTTTTTTGTGTACCTCAACCAAAAACAGGACAGCAAAAAGGGGATTGCCCGCTACCGAAAAACTTCGGTCCCTAAGAAAACTTTAAACGAAATTTCAGAAATAAGTAGTGCTTTATTGAAATGCAGGACGCTTTCCTCTTTTGAAAATCTACTTAACAAACACGAAGCATTCATTTCAGAAATAATAAAGCTTCCCACGATCAAGGAGCAACTTTTTAGCGATTATCCCGGGACAATCAAAAGTCTGGGGGCCTGGGGCGGCGATTTTGTATTGGCCACGGGAGGCCAAAGGGAGCGGGAATATTTCCGGAAGAAAGGATTTGAAACCGTCATTGGTTTTTCAGAAATGATAAAAAACCCGCTTTAAAAATCAAAAACCCTAAATCAAAAACGGCCGGGGATTTTGTGGTGCCTCCAACCCCGAAGCCTCGGGGGAACTAGGGACACATCCCCCCGAAAACAAAAATCCCCAAACCAAATTGGCCGGGGATTTTGTGGTGCCTCCAAGAATCGAACTAGGGACACACGGATTTTCAGTCCGTTGCTCTACCAACTGAGCTAAGGCACCTTAATTGAGTGGGCAAATATAAAGCTATTTTCGTTTTCGCAAAAAATTAATCAAAAAAAATATCTTCCCATTGTAGGTGCATATTATTAAAGTCTTAACAAATACTTGTTTACTTTTAAGGCCTCAATCAAAAAAATGAACCTTACGATAGACGTTGGCAATACCTTGGTAAAATACGGGGTTTTTGAAGATGGCTCGCTCAAGTGGAAACGAACCTCCCTTAAAGGGGAATTTGTGACCTGGCTACAGGACATAGACGCAACCTTTCCCCATATCAAGAACTGTATAATTGCCTCGGTCTCAAACCTCTCGGACCCACAACTGGCCTTTGTACGGCAACGGTTCAACCCTTTGGTGCTCACCCACCAAACCAAGGTACCATTTACCAATAAATACACTACCCCAAAGACCTTGGGAATAGACCGTATTGCTCTGGTAAGTGCGGCCGCCGGCCATTTTCCCTCAGAAAACGTATTGGTAATAGACGCGGGTACTTGTATAACCTACGACTGTCTAAACCACAAAAAAGAATATCTGGGCGGCGCCATTTCGCCCGGCCTGGCCATGCGCTATACCGCCTTACATACTTTTACTGACAAGCTTCCGTTACTTGAGGCGGAACAGCTCAACATATTTTTGGGCAATAGTACGGCCACCTCCATTCACGCGGGCGTGGTAAGTGGTGTTTTGTATGAGATAGATGGCCTAATCGGTGAGTACAGAAAAAAATTCCACAATTTAACAGTTATTTTAACAGGTGGAGACTTACAATTTTTGCGAGATAGCATAAAAAATGACATCTTTGCGCACCCAAATTTTTTATTGGAAGGATTGAACCATATATTGGAATACAACAAACTTGATGTTTAAGAAACTAACAATTGGTTTATTTTTAATTATAACCACTGCGGCCCTTTCACAAGAAGGGACTACTTCGCCATATTCCTTTTACGGCATTGGCACATTAAAATTTCGGGGCACCGTTGAAAACCAGAGCATGGCGGGGCTTGGTGTATTCTCTGACAGTATTCACCTTAACCTTCAAAACCCCGCAAGTTATTCGGCCTTGCGATTGGTAAACTTTTCGGTGGGCGGCAGCCACAAGATCTACCGGCAGAAAACCACCACAGCTAGCCAAAACACCTCTACCACTACCTTAGATTATCTGGCCATGGGCATACCCATTGGCAAGTTGGGCATTGGTTTTGGGCTGGTTCCCTATTCGGCAGTGGGATATGATTTCTATTCGGAAGTGCCAGACGGGGTTACCCAATACACCGGCCACGGCGGCTTGAACAAGGTTTTCTTTTCGGCCGGATACCAGATTACCCCACAATTGAGCCTAGGGGCCGATATCAATTACAATTTTGGGGAAATTGAAAATACCGCGATAACCCAAAAATCAAACCTTCAATACGGTACCCGAGCGCTCAACAGATCATCATTGGCAGGTTTCAGCTTTAACATTGGAGCCATGTACAAGAAAATGATTACCGATAAGCTGGAGCTGAGCGCCTCTGCCACCTTTGCGCCAGGTACCAGTTTTACTTCTGAAAACTACCGCAAAACGGGAAGCGTTTCCATTCTGCCTTCCGGCATTTACAGCGTTGATGAGCGTGAAATTGCCGTGGCCGATACCGATTTTGATTTCCCCACCCAATTTTCCATAGGTGCCGGAATAAGCAACCCAAAACATTGGGCACTTGGGGTGGAATATGTAAACCTAAAAACCAGTAACTTTACAAACCAGATTTTCACCAGCGAAAATGTAACCTACAAGAACAGTTCAAGAATAAGGCTGGGCGGATTCTATATTCCCAATTACAATTCTTTCGGAAACTACCTAAAAAGAATAGTTTATAGAGCTGGAGCACGCTACGAACAAACAGGCCTGAGCGTTGATGGCCACGACATCAATGAGTTTGGCATATCTTTTGGAGTAGGACTACCCATAGGACGGTTGTTTAGCAATGTGAACCTTGGATTTGAAATAGGCAGACGCGGTACCACCGATTTTGGCCTGATACAGGAAAACTTCTTTAACACCCATATAAGCTTTTCCTTAAATGACCGCTGGTTTGAAAAAAGGCTTTACGATTAAGAATTTCAATATTTATAAATACCATCATCAATACCATTAATAGCAAAATCATGAAAACAAAATTCATTTTATTTTTTACCGTCGCCCTGTTATCCGTATCCGGAAAGACCTTTGCCCAGGCACCGGATGACTGTGCAATCTCACTATCTTATTTTATAGAATCGGCAAAAATAAAGAATTACGATGCGGCCCTTCCGCATTACGAAAAACTGATTAAAGAATGTCCAAGTTACAATTTGGCCATCTACCAATATGCCGTCAAGATGTTTGATTACTACATCGAGGAAAAAGGTGATAAAAGCAAGGTAAACGACCTGATCGAGGCCTACCGCCTAAGGTTGGAGAATTTCCCACAAAAGACCAAAGCAGGGGAAGTGCTATCGACTATTGCCCAGATCAAGTTTGACAATAATATCGGCACTAAAGAAGATCAATTTAAGGCCTTTGACGAAGCGTTTAAGGAAGACCCCGAAAACTTCACCAGTGGCAAGAGCCTATACGCCTACTTTTCATTGGCCGTAGATCTTTATAATGAAGGCAAAAAAGATATCCAGGAGATCTTTGACCTCTATGACGTGGTAATCAACAAATTGGATGAAAACAAAAACAGCCTGGCCGCCAAGCTTACTCCCTTGATGGATAAGGAGGAATCCGGTACGCCGCTTACCGAAAAGGAAAAACGCGCCAAGGAAGTTTATGAGAATAACCTTGACGTTTATGCCACCGTTGAGAGCAGCGTTAACGGAAAATTGGGGCAATTGGCCGATTGTGACAACCTGATACCGCTTTACGAAAAAGATTTTGAACAAAACAAAAATGACATTGCCTGGTTAAAATCTGCCAGTAACCGTCTTGATGCCAAAGACTGCGACAGCCCACTGTCTGAAAAACTGGCCGTTCAACTGCATGAACTGGAGCCAAGCTCAACCTCTGCCTACCTCTTGGGAAAACGTGCCGAAGCGGCTGGCAAGTCATCAAAGGCTTTGGAATACTTCAACCAAGCGGCAGAACTGGAAAAAGACAATTCCAAAAAGGCGAGAATTTATTATAGTATTGCCGAAAACTATCGCAAAAAAGGCAGCTTCAGTACCGCAAGGAATTATTACAATAAAATGCTCAATGTGAAACCATCTGCCGGGATCGCCTATTACAAAATCGGCTCCATGTATGCCGATAGCGCCAACAGCTGTGGCACTACGGTCTTCGAAAAAAGAGCTATGTACTGGCTTGCCGCCGATATGATGGACAAAGCTGCCCGCGTAGACGGAACGGTTGCCGCAAATGCCAGGGCTGCAGCAAGCTCCTACAGAGCCCGCGCCCCACAGGCCAGTGATATTTTCTCTGAAGGAATGGCAGGAAAAACCGTAAAATTCAATTGCTGGGTGGGCGGAAGCGTAAGAGTTCCTAACCTATAAGGATGCACACCACCATAAATATGTATAAAAGCGTGCTGGCCCTGCTATTGGCCACCACGCTTTTTGCATGTGAAGGCAACTATGAAAACGTAAAGAACCTGGGGCTCTCAGATGGTGCCCCGGTAGCCGTTGGGAAAGACATTAATTTTAAGTATACCGACTCCGGCAAGTTGGTTACCAATCTGCTGGCCCAAAAACTGTTGGATTATTCCAACCTCGATTATTCCTATAAGGAATTTCCCGAGGGCATTGAAGTGCATTTTTGGGACAAGGAAGGCCAGAAAAATACGGTAACTGCAGACTACGCCATTCAATATGATGCCACCGGCCTGGTAGATTTGCGCAAAAACGTGGAAGTTGTCACCGCAGACAGTGTGGTCCTAAAGGCACAACAGCTTTATTGGGACCAAAAGAACGAATGGATCTTTACAGACCAGCCCTACCAAATAAAATTTAAGGACGGATCTTATAATGAAGGAGCCCGTTTTGATAGCAATCAGGATTTTACCGAATTCTTTTCCAGAAAAAACCAAGGAGTACAATTAATTGACAAAACCAAAACCTAACATGCTAAATAAAGTATATCGTTTTTTTGAATACGCCTACCTTATCATTGCCGTATTCTTTGCCTATGAGGCCATCAACCATTGGAGCACACAGCCCAACCGTGCCTACCTTTTCATCTTTTTCGTAATAGTTGCTATCTTTATGTTTTTCTTTAAACGGAAATTCAGAAAGAAAATGGAAAACCGCAATAAATAACCCTGCATTCCTTTTTGGGCTCACAGGTATATAGACTAATTTTAGTTACTTAATATTGCAACCTGAACCAGGGATGCCAAACCTTGAAATGGACTACAGCATTATCATTATATTAGCCATGCTCATTCTTTCGGCCTTTTTTTCGGGCATGGAGATTGCCTACGTCTCGTCAAACAAGATCCATATCGAGATTGAAAAGAAACAAAACAATTTTCTGGCCGAAGTTTTAAAAAAGATCACCAAACGTCCCTCCAAATTTATTGCCACCATGCTGGTGGGCAACAACATTGCCCTGGTAATTTATGGATTCTTCATGGGCGACCTTCTCATGGAGTTCATCCCATTGGCGGGGTTTACGGGCCTGTTGGTACAAACAATCATTTCAACCCTCATCATCTTGCTCACCGCCGAGTTTCTTCCAAAGGTGTTTTTTCAGATCTACGCCAACAGTCTGGTCAAGGTTTTTGCCGTACCCGCCTATTTGTTCTACCTGCTTTTTTCCTTCATTTCCGAATTTATCATATGGATATCAGACCTGGTACTCAAATACATTTTCAAGTCTGAGGGCGATACCGTTCAGCTCAGTTTCAGCAAGATGGAGCTGGGCAATTATATTTCGGAACAGATGGACATTGCCGAGACCGATGCCGAGATGGATTCCGAGATACAGATTTTCCAGAACGCCCTTGATTTCTCTGAAGTGAAATCGCGAGAAGCCATGATTCCACGCACCGAAATCGTGGCCGTCGATATTGATACCTCGCCAAAAGACCTGGCAAAACTCTTTACCGAAACAGGGCTTTCCAAAATATTGATCTATAAAGACAACATTGACGACATCCTTGGCTATGTGCATTCGTTTGAGCTTTTCAAGAAGCCCAACAACCTTAAGAAAGTACTTATGCCCGTAGTCTTCGTGCCCGAAACCATGCTTATCAAAGACGTGCTGGGTATCCTGAGCAAGAAACGAAAGAGCATTGCCGTGGTTATAGATGAATACGGGGGCACCAGTGGCATCATTACCGTTGAGGATATCATCGAGGAACTATTTGGCGATATAGAGGACGAGCACGACAACGTCGCCCTTATTGAAGAGGAACTGGGCGAGGGCCATTTCCGCTTCTCTGCCCGCCTGGAAGTAGACTATCTCAATGAAAACTATAAACTGGACCTGGAAGAAAGCGAAAACTACGAGACCCTGGGCGGCCTTATCGTAAACCATACTGAGGAAATACCCAATAAGGGCGAAACCGTTTCCATAGAGGGATTTAATTTCGTGATACTCGAGGTTTCCAACACAAAAATAGAACTGGTAGAGCTCAGGGTAATCAACGATGATTAGAAATCGCCGCTTTGTTTATTTTTTTTGAATTTACTTTTTTATTAATGCAGGGAAAATGGTATTTTCGCCCCCTGTATAACCAAAAATATCATCTGCTAAAACCTTGATTAACATCAAAGGATAGGCAACACACAACCAAAACCCATTTCCTCGGCAAGACTGACGAGCAGGGAAAAATAAATTTCAATATCAAATGGCAATATTAAATAGTATTAGAAAAAGAGGGATATTCCTTATCCTTATTATTGCACTGGCACTTTTCGCCTTTATTTTAAGTGATGTATTGACCAAGGGAAGCACAGGCCCCAAAGGGCAGGATACCATTGCCACGGTAAATGGCACAGACATCTCCCGCCAAAGCTTTATGGAAGAGGTAGAGGCCACACAGCGCAGTATGGGCCCCAATGCCAACACCGGCCAGGCCATGAATATGGTATGGGAACGCGAGCTGCGCAAAACCATTATGGACCAGCAGATTGAAAAAGCAGGCATCACCGTAGAAAAAGCGCAGATAGACAATGCCCTAAAAAACGCCTTGGCCAACAACCCAACCTTCCTAAATGAGGCCGGAGAGGTTGATGAAGGCAAAATACAGGAATACATTGCCAGCGTAAAGGCTTCTTCGCCCCAAATGTACAGCCAATGGCTAAACTTTGAGGAAAATATAGCAGACGGCGTACTCCAGACCACCTATTACAATATGATAAAAGGCGGCCTGCGCACTACGGTTACCGAGGCTGAACAGGATTACCACTTTCAAAACGATAACCTGAATCTGCAATACGTCCTGGTTCCCTATTCCAAAATCGCCGATGCCGATATCGAGATAAGCGATGCCGAAATAAAAAAATATATTGAGGCACACCCCAACGATTTCAAGGTCGATGCCCAGGCAGACATCCAGTATGTCCTATTTTCGGAAAAACCCTCACAGGCCGATATTGAAGCTGCAAAGGCCGAAGTAGCCGCCCTGTTGAACGATAAGGTCGAGTTCAATCAAAATACCAAGACAAACGATACCATTCCAGGTTTTAAAAATACCGATGACTACGAGGAATTTGTAAACGCCAATTCTGACGTGCCATATTATGACCAATGGATGTTTAAAAGCGACCTGCCCGAAAAATATGCCGAAGCATTGATCAACCTGGAAAAAGGCGAGATTTATGGCCCTTATCAAGTAGATAATTCACTATACCTCTCCAAGGTGCTCGACACCAAAAAAATGCCCGACTCCGCAGCCTCCAAGCACATCCTTATCCGTTACGTAGGCACCATGCGGGCGCCAGAAACGGTTACGCGCACCAAGGAAGAAGCCCAAAAACTGGCAGATAGCCTCTTGAATGTTATCAAAAAGGACAAAAGCAAATTTGCTGACCTTGCCAAGGAATTTTCCGATGACAGCTCCAAGGATCGCGGTGGCGATTTGGGAAATTCAACCCCCGGAAGAATGGTGCCCACCTTTGACGAGTTTATCTTCAACAACCCAACGGGAACCGTGGGCGTAGTAGAAACCGACTTCGGTTTTCATGTGGTGGAAGTAGGCGATCAATCTGAACCCAAAAAAGCCATAAAGCTGGCTACAGTGGTCAAAAATATTGAACCTTCTGAAAAAACAGTTAACGAGGTCTTCAGTAATGCGTCAAAATTTGAAGTAGCCGTAAGCGATGGCGATTTTACCGAAATGGCAAAAGCTCAAAACCTCGAGATAAAACCGGTAAACAAAATGACTCCACTGGAGTATAACATCCCCGGGATAGGCGAAAACCGGATGATCGTAAACTGGGCCTTTAAAGAGGAGACCGAAGTGGGAGACACCAAGCGTTTTAGCGTACCCGACGGATATGTTATCGCCCAGCTTACCCGCCGTAACGAAAAGGGTCTTATGCCCATTTCCGAAGCTACTCCACTGGTTAAACCAATCTTGCTAAGGGAGAAAAAAGCAGAGAAATTGCACGAATCGCTCAAAGGCAATTCCATGGATGATATCGCCGCCTCCCAAAGCGTGGTGGTACAGACCGCCAACGGCGTAACCATGGCAAATCCTATGTTGGGCTCCAATAAGGAACCCAAAGTAGTGGGAGCAGCCTTCGGCACCAAACCGGGCGAAACCACAGATTTGATTGATGGAAAGGCCGGAGTGTACAAAGTAAAGGTACTTGCTTTTAACCCCGCGCCCAAGATGGAATCTTATGTAAACTACGCCAACCAAATGAGCACCAAGGCGGCGCCTGCAGCACCCAACCAAGTGTATAACGCCCTTAAGGAAAAAGCGGATATTGAAGACCGCCGTGCCGTTTTCTATTAATTGACCGCATATTCCAAAAAAATCAAGCCCCGTTGTATAATTACAACGGGGCTCTATTTTTAAAAGAACCGGCCGGTCTGCCAAAAAGTAGAAAAATATCCCTAATTTTATGGTCTTCATCAAAATATTATATTTAATAACGAAACCATGGATCAAAGCGCACTTTTGAAGGCCATAGAAACCAAATACAAAAACCTGGGCGAAAACCCGGAAACCTACCTAAAGGGGCTCCTTCAAGCCAAACCCATCACCTATTGGGATTATATACAAGTAGACACCTTGTTATCACTTCAAAAAACTAGAACCGACTTTAAGGACGAGGAAATCTTTGTGATGTACCACCAGGTTACCGAGCTTACGCTGAAAATGATGATCCACGAGATAAAGCAGCTTTCAGAGGGCGAGAATCTACCAGAGGAAACCTGGCTCAACAAGTTGGACCGCCTCAAACGATATACCCGTATGCTGATAACCTCCTTTGACATTATGAAGGACGGCATGGATTATGACGATTACAACACCTTTCGCGCTACGCTCACCCCGGCCAGTGGTTTTCAGAGCGCGTCGTTCCGCTATCTGGAATTGTACTGCACCCGGCTGGAAAACCTTATTAATGAAAAGGGAAGGGAACGCCTTCCGCAAAACCCGGATATCGATGATTATTTTGAAAACATCTATTGGAAAGATGCCGGCTACGACCGAAAAACCGGGAAAATGACCCTTACCCTGCAACAGTTTATCGAAAAATATGAGGACGATTTTAAGGCGGTGGCCAGAAAAACGCAAGGCCGCACCCTGGAAGACCGCGTGGCCCAAATGGAAAATCCTTCCGAAGAACTAAAGGACAAGCTCAAACAGTTTGACCATTTCTATAACGTGGCCTGGCCCTTGGTGCATCTGGATACTGCCCAACACTATCTGAACAGCAAGGGTGAAAACAAAACCGCCACCGGCGGCAGCGAATGGAAAAAGTACCTGCACCCCAAATACCAGCAGCGCAAATTCTTCCCCAATCTATGGACTGCCGAGGAAATTGCAAATTGGGGGGAATAGCGGGGAGTTTGGCGTTGTGAGCTTTAAGATATTAGATATGAGATTGTCAACCTGTAGAAACTATTATCTATTTTTTATTGTTATTGCTTATTGATACGATCGTTGAATCCTGAATTGAATATCGAACACCGAATGCCAAATACTGAAGAATTATGAATCAACAACCCAATTCTGAATTCTGAATTCTGCATTCTGAATTAACCTGAAACCTCAAACTTGCAACCTGCAAAACAATGGACATCCAAACAAAACGCATTTATGAAAAAGCCGCCAACCGTGACGGTACCCGGGTTTTGGTAGACCGCGTATGGCCCAGGGGCGTTAGCAAGGAAGAGGCAAAACTCGATGAATGGATGAAGGAAATTGCCCCTTCTTCCAACTTGCGGAAATGGTTTGATCACAAAGAGGAAAGGTTTGAAGAATTCTCAGAAAAATATAAAAGTGAACTAAAGGAAAAATCAGAGCTTACCCAAAAGCTTCGGGAAATGGCAAAGGAAAAAAGACTCACTCTCCTCTACGGTGCCAAGGACGAGAAACATAACCAGGCTACGGTTCTTCGCGATTTCCTTAAAAACAATTAAGGCTCTTATCCATTAAATGCTTTTCATTATTTTAGCCCAAATTACCCAAAATGGAAGTTGGATGAAACGGTTTTACATTCTCTTAATCATCATTTTTTCCCAATCAATGCACGGGCAAGTCCTCAATGCCGAATCCTTGCGCAAGGTTACCGATACTTCGGGAATCTCAGGCTCTGCCAGCCTCGATTTTTCAATAAAGCGCGATGTAAACAACTATTATTCCTTTGGCAATAAGGTACATCTGCAATATAAAATGCACAGGCATTTGGTGTTGTTGAAAAACGACATCCAGTTCAAGAGCATCGAGGGCAACAAATTTGAGAATAGCGGAATCACCCACCTTCGGTACAACTATCGTTTCCACCCTCGAATTGCGTGGGAGATTTTTACCCAGGGCCAGTACAACAAAGTTTCAAAAATAGATTTCCGATACCTTTTGGGAATGGGGCCGCGTTTCAAACTTTCCACCTCAGAAAAATATAAGTTCTATCTGGGCATTCACGCCATGTACGAATACGAAGAACTGGACGATGGCGTTACCCCCATAAACAGAGATTTAAGAGGTTCTACCTACCTTACCTTCACGCTTTTTCCGGTAGCCAATGTAACGCTGATAAGCACCACCTACTATCAGCCCAAATTTGGGGAGTTTTCAGATTACCGCGTGGCAAATCAATCATCGCTACTTATTGACATCTTCAGGAATTTCGCCTTCAAAACAAGCTATACCTTCATTTATGACCAGGCGCCCGCAGCGGGCATCCCCAACTCCCAATACGACCTCAGCAGCGGAATTGTTTATTCTTTTGATTAACTTGTTAAACTTTAGAACCGAAGCCATTTGAATAGTGGTGTTGATTATATTTACCCAAGCTCCAAACCAGATGAGCCCATATTACGTAATTAATATAAAACCAAGATGGCCAACAACAATTACTACGACCCCGCAGATCTAAAAAAATTCGGAAAAATATCAGAATGGAACAAGGAGCTTGGCGACAAGTTTTTTGAATACTACGGAAAGGTTTTTGAGGACGGTGCACTTTCAGCCCGCGAAAAATCACTGATTGCCCTGGCCGTAGCGCACACTGAAATGTGTCCCTATTGTATTGATGCCTACACCCAGGATGGCCTGCAACGCGGCATTACCAAAGAGGAAATGATGGAGGCCGTACACGTGGGCGCCGCCATAAAAAGCGGCGCCAGCCTGGTGCACGGGGTGATGATGATGAACAAGGTAAACAAGCTCGACATGTAAAGACGCGATGCGTCGTGTCTCAATCACTGCGGTAAAGACGCGAAGCGTCGCGTCTCTACGGCGACCGCAACCGACAGGCGTTTGCACCCTGCGCCCACCCAAATCTGAAAATTTTAAAATTTTAAAAAACATACATGCCCAATACAAAAAAGAAAAAACAACAATCCCTCCACAAACGCCACAGCGAATTGGCCCTGGCCAACAAGCAACTGGAAAAACTCTCCAATGGAATTTTTGCCAATGGGGAATTACCCACATTTTCTGAAAAGATCAATGAAACCAACCAGTTTCCGCTTCGTCCAAAAAAGCTGGAAATCCTTCAAATCAATGTGGGCTATATGTGCAACCAAGTGTGCGAGCACTGCCACGTGGACGCCGGCCCCGACCGCAAGGAAATCATGACCCGCGAGACTATGGAGCAATGTTTGGAAGTGATCCGCAACACGGGTGCCCATACCTTGGACCTTACTGGCGGCGCACCCGAGATGAACCCCAACTTCCGCTGGTTTGTGGAAGAAGCCAGCAAAGCCGGCATTGAGGATTTTATTGTTCGGAGCAACCTTACCATTATTCGCGCCAACAAAAAATATTACGATTTACCGGACTTTTTCAATAAACACAAGGTGCACGTAGTGAGCAGCATGCCCCATTGGACCCGTGGCAAAACCGATAAACAACGGGGCGAAGGCGTTTTTGACCAATCTATAAAAGCGTTGCAAGAACTCAATGCCGTTGGCTACGGAATGCCCGATAGCCCATTGCGCCTCGATTTGGTTTACAACCCCAGCGGCGCCTTCCTGCCCGGCGACCAAGCCAGTATGGAAAAGGATTTCAAAAAAGCACTTTTGGAAGATTTCGGCATTCATTTCCACAACCTTTTTGCTATTACAAACCTGCCCATCTCCCGGTTTCTGGATTATTTGATCGCCTCGGAAAACTATGAAGATTATATGTATGCCCTAGTGGAAGCCTACAATCCAGCGGCCGTTAAAAACGTGATGTGCCGCAACACCCTTTCGGTGAGCTGGGACGGCTTTCTGTATGATTGCGATTTTAACCAAATGCTCGAGCTAAAGGTGGCCAGTAAGGTTCAGCATATTTCAGAATATAATGAAGACATCCTGCAAAACCGAAATATAATTATTTCACAACACTGTTACGGCTGTACCGCCGGTGCGGGAAGCAGTTGCCAAGGCGCTGTGGCAGACTCTTAAATTTGGTATTCGTGAAAAAATTCCTTCTCTTTTTCATATTATTTGGAACGGTAAACAGCTTCGGCCAAAATGGCCTCGATAATCTTTTGGAAACCCACAACTCCAAAAGCATTCCCTATATTTCGGTAACGGAACTGCGGATGCTCCAGTTGAACGGAAGCCCAATCATCCTCGATGCCCGCGAACCGGAGGAATTTAGGGTAAGCCATATAAAAGGCGCCCTGAATGTGGGCTATAACGATTTTTCTCCCGAAGAAAAAAGTGTGCAAAAGCTTAATAAATCCGGGCCCGTGATTGTTTACTGTTCTGTCGGCATCCGTTCGGAAAAGATTGGTGAAAAACTAAAAAAAGCAGGTTTTACCAACCTAAAAAACCTTTATGGCGGTATCTTTGAATGGAAAAACAAGGGATTTCCCGTCGTTGACTCCACGGGACAAAGCACCGAAAACATCCATATCTTCGGCAAAATGTGGGGCCAATACCTATCCGCAGGAAATCCGGTCTATTAGTAAAAACTTAGCCGAAGCCAAAAACTGCCCAACAACTAATAACTGAAAACAGACAACCGATAACAGACAACAGACCACCAAACCATGCCTCTACTTTCCTCCAACAATACCGATGGCGACAACGAGATGGCCTTCGATTTTCACTTTCCCACCTCAAAAAAAGCCTTGATCATCTTTACCCGCAACCCCGAACTGGGCAAGGTAAAAACCCGCCTGGCCAAATCGGTAGGCGATGAAAGTGCTTTGGAAATCTATAAATTTCTACTGAAACATACCGTGGCCATAACCCAAAACCTAAACGTGGATAAATATGTTTTCTATTCCGAAAACATCCATCGCAACGATCTTTGGAATCCGGATGTTTTCAGAAAAAAACTGCAACGGGGCATCGATTTGGGCCAGCGGATGGAAAATGCCTTCGCCGAACTCTTCGCCATGGGCTATGAAAAAGTTGTCATCGTGGGCAGTGATATTTATGAGTTGGAGCAAGAGGATATTGAAAAAGCATTCCAAACCCTGGAAACAAGCCCCGTCGTGATTGGTCCGGCAACCGACGGCGGCTATTATTTGCTGGGAATGAAAGAAATGCACCCCAAAATTTTCCGGAACAAGGCTTGGGGCACCCATACCGTTTTAAAGGATACCTTGAAGGATTTAAATGCCGAGAAATACGTACTGTTGCCAGAAATGACCGATATTGATTATTATGAAGACATTAAGAACGAAGCTGTCTTTCAACAATTCCTGCCGCCTTATTTGGACAATAAATTTTTATAAAATATGAACATGACAAAATACATTGAAGAAGCTGCCGAGTACTTAAAACAGCGTGGCTTTGAAAGCCCGGAAATCGGGATTATCCTCGGAACGGGGCTTGGAAAATTGATTGAAAACGTATCCGTTATAGCCGAAGTGAGTTACAACCACATTCCCAACTTCCCTACTGCCACCGTTGAATTCCACAAAGGCAAATTGATCTACGGCACCCTGGAAGGCAAAAAAGCAGTGCTGATGCAGGGCAGGTTCCATATTTATGAAGGCTACTCGTTGCGCGATGTCACTTTCCCGGTACGCGTGATGCACCTGCTGGGCATCAAAAAACTATTGGTGAGCAATGCGGCGGGCGCCATCAACAAAAACTTCAAAAAAGGTGAAATTATGTTGATTGATGACCACATCAACCTTCAGGGCGACTCTCCCCTCGCCTTCCGCGGTGTGGAAAAGATGGGCGAACGCTTTGTGGATATGAGCGCCCCGTATAGTCCTGAAATGAACGGCATTATCGAAAAAATAGCTTCCGAAGAAAATATAAACCTCCACAAAGGCGTGTATGCCAGCGTGGTGGGGCCACAACTCGAAACCCGCGCAGAATACCGCTACCTAAAAATAATTGGCGCCGATGCCGTGGGCATGAGCACCGTGCCCGAAGTTATTGTGGCCAACCATTTGGGCCTGCCGGTTTCGGCCGTTTCCATCCTCACGGATGAGTGCGATCCCGACCACCTAAAACCCGTGGATATTCAAGACATTTTAGCCGCCGCCGCCAAGGCCGAGCCGGATATGATTGTGCTGTTCTCACGATTGATAAAACAGTTGTAAAATTGACTACAGACCTCACAGGTTTCAAAAACCTGTGAGGTCTTCCCCCCCAAAAAAAAATGGAAAAATATTTCGACATATTTAAAAACTCCTACCAAGGGTATTTCAATTACCTTTGGAATGAAATCACCCATTTCCATTGGGAAAACTATTTTTATGGGCTGATTCTTGTGTCGCTGATAGTCTGGGTTTTGGAGCTGCTCTTTCCGTGGCGGAAAAACCAAAAGGTATTTAGAAAAGACTTTTGGCTGGATACCTTTTATATGTTCTTCAACTTTTTCCTGCTGAATTTGATCGTGCTCATTTTCCTATCAAATGCTACGGCGGAACTGTTCAACGACCTCTTGGGAATCGTCGGGCTGAAACTTTCGGATTTTCAACTGCTTGACTTAAACGCAC
>CAYSLM010000016.1:0-29832 GCA_964431895.1 uncultured Aequorivita sp. | reverse complement strand
TTTGTGCAATGCCAGAAACAATAGTACGCACGTCAATTCCGGTATCAACTTTTAGCACCAAAAGTTTATCGGCTTTCGGCATTTTTTCGGCTTCAATGATGGTGCCTACGCGCATATCGAGCTTGGTAAAATCATCAAATTGAATGGTTTCTTTCTGCGGTGTTACCGTAACTTCGGAAGTGTTTTCTGAAGAAGCCTCATTCGTCTTATTGTCCATTTTTGTTTTTTGTAATTTGTCTAATTGTTGTTGAATTTGTTCGTCTTCTATTTTGCTGAAAAGCAGTTCGGCCTTTCCTATTTTGTGTCCCCCTCTGCCTAAAGGCATCTCCCCCAAAGGGGGAGAAATAGCACTAATCTGCGACCAAGTCGGCTTTTTTGTTAAATCTTGAAAATTCAACATTTTCTTTAATTTTTCCGAAGTAAAAGGCAAAAACGGTTCGCTTAAAACCGCCAGCCCGGCGGCTATTTGCAGGGCCAAGTACATGATGGTCTTTGTGCGTTCTTGGTCGGTTTTCACGGTTTTCCACGGTTCTTCATCGGCCAGATATTTGTTCCCGAGGCGGGCCAGATTCATCAATTCTGCCTGCGCTTCGCGGAAACGATAACGCTCCAACGAACTGGCAATTACGGCGGGATATGCTTTCAATTCGTTTAAAGTCTGCTGGTCAACTTCTGAAAAAGTCGCAGGCTCTGGCACCCTTCCGTCGTAATATTTATCGGTCAAGACCATCACTCGGTTGATGAAATTTCCGAAGATAGCCACCAATTCATTATTGTTGCGCGCCTGAAAATCGGCCCAGGTAAAGTCGTTGTCCTTGGTTTCGGGGGCGTTTGCAGTCAATACATACCGCAGCACATCCTGCTGGTTGGGGAAATCCTCCAAATATTCGTGTAGCCAAACCGCCCAGTTTTTGCTGGTGGAAAGCTTGTTGCCCTCCAGGTTCAAAAATTCGTTGGCCGGTACGTTGTCCGGAAGAATATAACTTCCCTCCGCTTTCAGCATTGCCGGGAAAATGATGCAGTGGAACACAATATTGTCCTTCCCGATAAAGTGCAGCATTTTGGTTTTTTCGTCCTTCCAATAATCCTCCCAGTTTTTGCCTTCGCGCGCCGCCCATTCCTTGGTTGAAGAAATATAGCCGATGGGCGCGTCGAACCAAACATAGAGCACTTTCCCTTCGGCGCCTTCCACGGGCACGGGAATGCCCCAATCCAGATCGCGGGTTACGGCACGGGGGCGCAGGCCATCGTCTATCCAGCTTTTGCACTGGCCGTACACATTGGGCTTCCAGTCTTTTTTATGGTCAACGAGTATCCATTGTTTTAGGAAATCCTCATATTCGTTCAAAGGCAAAAACCAGTGTTTGGTTTCTTTTAAAACAGGTTTGTTGCCCGATATTACGCTTCGCGGGTTTATCAAATCGGTAGCGTTAAGGCTTGTGCCACAGTTTTCACATTGGTCGCCATAAGCTTCCTCATGGCCACATTTCGGGCAAGTTCCCGTAACAAAACGGTCTGCCAAAAATTGGTTGGCTTCTTCATCGTAAAGTTGCTCGGTAACTTCTTCAATGAATTTTCCGTCCTCGTAGAGTTTTTTGAAAAATTCAGAAGCCGTTTGATGGTGGATTTCCGCCGAAGTGCGCGAATAGTTATCAAAGGAAATTCCGAAATCGGCAAAGCTTTTTTTGATAATATTGTGGTATTTATCAACCACTTCTTGGGGTGTTGTCCCTTCTTTTTTCGCTTTAAGCGTAATGGCCACGCCGTGCTCGTCGCTGCCGCAGATAAAGGCTACATCTTTATTTTGAAGCCGTTGATAGCGCGCATAAATATCGGCCGGCACGTAAACGCCCGCCAAATGGCCAATGTGGATGGGGCCATTGGTGTAGGGCAATGCCGCCGTTATGGTATAGCGTTCTGGGGTGGTGGAAATGTTCGGGTTTTTCTCCATAATTTTCATTAAATGCCTCGCAAATTGTACGAGGAGGCACAAAAGTAAGTATAAATGTAGTAATTTGTGGGTTTTAATAGATTCATGATTACACCCCAAACCTTAAAAAATGGCGATGCGGTGGGCATAGTTTCCACCGCCCGAAAAATTACGAAAGAAGAAGTAAAACCTGCACTCCAATTGCTTGAAAAATGGGGTCTTAGGGCTGTTTTGGGGAAGACCATCGGGGCAGAGGAAAACCAATTTGCGGGAAGCGATGGTCTGCGAGCCGAAGATTTTCAGCAAATGCTGGACGATCCGGAGATCAAGGCCATTTGGTGCGCACGCGGTGGTTACGGAACCGTCAGGATGGTTGATTGGCTTGACTTTTCAGCATTCAAAAAAAACCCGAAATGGATCATCGGGTATAGCGATGTTACGGTCCTACATTCACACATCCACAATTTGGGTTTTGAAACCTTGCACGCGCAGATGTGTTTGGAAATAGAGAACAAAACCCCGGAAGCGCGGGAATCCATTCGGAAGGTTTTGTTTGGGGAAGCGTATATTGTAGAATTTATAGGAAACGGTGCGGCAATAAATGCGGGAGCCCAAAATATAAAAGGCGAATTAATTGGCGGCAACCTTTCGGTATTGTATTCGCTCTGCGGAAGTGCTTCCGAAATGAAAACGGACGGAAAAATTCTTTTTATTGAAGACCTGGACGAAATGCTCTACCACCTTGATAGAATGATGATGAACCTAAAGCGAAGCGGCTTCCTCAAAAACCTGAAAGCCCTTATCGTTGGCGGAATGACCGAGATGAAGGACAACAAGGTTTACTTCGGGAAAACCGCCGAGGAAATCATTGTTGATTTGGTTAGGGAATACAATTATCCCATAATTTTAAACTTCCCCGCGGGGCATATTGGTGATAATCGGGCTTTGATTTTGGGAAGGGAGGTTGAATTGAAAATTGTAAACAATAAAATAACTTTGGAATTTTAAGAAATTACAAATCACAAGTACCAAAATCCCAAATTTGTATATCCGCTTTTGGAATTTGGTGCTTGAAATTTGGTATTTAAAGCCTAATGGCAACGCACAACGAACTCGGAAAAATAGGCGAGGAAATAGCCGCTCAATATTTACTGGCAAACGGCTATGAGATCCTGTGCCGCAATTTTTATTTCGGCAAGGCCGAAATAGACATTATTGCCCAAAAGGATGACGCAACAATCGTGATGGTGGAAGTAAAAACCCGCAACAGCGATTTTTTTGGTGACCCCCAAAGCTTTGTGACCCCCAAAAAAATAAAGCTGATGGTAAAGGCCGCCAATGAATATGTAGTTTCCAATGCACTTGACGTGGAGGTGCGTTTTGATATAATCGCTGTTCTAAAAAACAACACAGAGGAACGTCTGGAGCATTTTGAAAATGCTTTTTACCATTTTTAGAACCAAAGCAAGGGCTTAGAACCCGCGTTCCCTTTGCAATTGCTCATAGGCTTCCTGCACTTTCCTAAACTTTTCCTCGCCCCCCTTTTGGTGGGCCTCGTCCAAATGTTGGAGCTTGTCGGGGTGGTATTTCTTTACCATGGTTCGGTAAGCCGCCTTGATCTCGGCCACGGTGGCATTGCGGTCAATCTCCAGGATTCTGTATGCGCTGTCGGGGTCTTTGAAGAACATAGCCTTAATGCTCTCAAAATCCCGAAGTTGCACGCCAAGGTATTGCGCTATCCGGTTTATCTCATTGACCTCGGCTGTGGAAACGCCTCCATCGGCATTGGCAATGCTAAAGAGGAAGTGGAGTATCTGCAAACGGGTTTCATAGCGGGTGCGCTGCCGGAAAAGGTTGCAGATGTTGGCCGCTGAAATTTCCCTTTTTTTGATTACTTCATTAAAAACCCGAAAGGTGGCGTTGGCCCGTTCCTTGCCATAGGCCTGCACAAAATATTGGCGCACATAGTCCAGTTCTTTCTGGCTTACCTGCCCATCGGCCTTGATTACCAGGGAGGCCAGGGAGAGAAGGTTCAGCTCAAAATCGGCCGGGGTTACCTGCTGCTTTGGGCTGAAGGAAGTTTGGAACGTGCTGCCCTTTACGTTCATGTTTTCCAATAAACTGCCTATCACAAACCCTATAATGGCACCCGGAAAACGGTAAAGTGCATATCCCAGAACGGCCAATATCCATCGAAGCATAGTGTAATTTTACTTTGTAAGAGCCGACAAAGGTAATGTTTAAGGCCCCAAATCTCAAAGCGCAATTTGCGCCAATGCCAAATTTAAACCTGAAGATGTAAATGGTTTGCGGTTCAAGTGGTTTCCCCATTTGGGAATCAGTTTAAAATTACCAGTGTGGGAGGCATTTTAGTTTTTCGTAATTGCAATCTATTTTGAAATCTTAACCTTTAGGAATTAGTATCTTTGTGCAAAACTTGTTTGAAATTAAATAGCTTATATTATGTATCCACCAGAATTAGTTAGACCAATGCGTGAAGATCTTACCAAAGTAGGATTTTCGGAACTGCATACCGCAAATGAAGTAGAAGAGGCCATGCAAAAGGGAGGTACCACCCTGGTTGTGGTAAATTCGGTTTGTGGCTGTGCGGCGGCCAATGCAAGACCAGGTGCCGCCATGTCGCTTGAAAATTCCAAAAAACCGGAAAATTTAGTCACCGTTTTTGCCGGGGTAGACCGTGAGGCTGTCGAGGCCGCCCGCAACCATATGGTGCCCTTCCCGCCCAGTTCGCCATCTATAGCACTCTTTAAGGACGGAGAGCTGGTACATATGCTGGAGCGCCACCATATTGAAGGCCGTCCAGCCCAAATGATTGCCGAAAACCTGAAGAACGCATACAACGAATACTGTTAAAAATCACTGGCTGGCAATGAAGTTGACCAAACCTTTGACCATCATCATCGGTATCCTGGCGCTTGGGGCCCTTATCTACAACCTATATGCCGATCCTCGTGTTTCCTACTTGTTTGGCAAGGAGGTTAATGATTGGTGGTACCGGCTGTTTTGGTTGGCCATTGTGGGGCTGTGCGTTTACAATTACATCTATATTGACCGCAATACCCTAAAAAACAAATCAAAGCCTAAGAGATAATATTTCTGGGGTATTCTAAAATGGGTCACTATCTGCGAAAACCGTCCAACTTATGGGCGGTTTTCTTACTTTTGGGCCATGGAAACGTTTCAGAAAATTATCAGCTATCCCTTTTCGGTGCTATTCTATCTGCTCTTTGGGCTTACCATAGTGGTGTTTCATCCCGTACAGTGGGTGTGCTTTAACTGGTTTGGCTACCAAGCCCACAAAAAAAGCGTGGACTATCTCAACTGGTCGTTGTTGCGTTGCCTCAACGTATTGGGCACTTCTTTCAAGGCCAACATTCACGCCAGCATTCCCAACAATGTGCCCATACTAATTGTTTCCAATCACCAGAGTATGTGGGATATCTCGCCCATTGTTTGGTACCTTAGGAAGTATCATCCCAAATTTATTTCAAAAGTGGAATTGGGTAAGGGCATTCCTTCCATTTCGTACAATCTCCGCCACGGCGGCAGCATTCTGATTGACCGGAAAAACCCAAGACAGGCCATAGTGGAAATGGTAAAGTTTGCCAAATACCTACAAAAGTTCAACCGCAGTGGGGTTATCTTTCCGGAAGGTACCCGAAGCAAGACGGGAGTTCCAAAGCCTTTCCGGAGAACAGGGTTGCAGACGCTTTTTAAAAAAATGCCCGATGGCTTTGTGGTGCCAGTGACCATCAACAATAGCTGGAAACTTCAGCGCTGGGGCCTTTTTCCCGTACAAATGGGCGTGCGCCTGGAATTGACGGCCCATCCCGCGGTAAAAATTGGCGATTATGATGTGGAAATGCTGATAGATAAAGTGGAAGAAACAATCACTTCAAAAATCCGTAGCTAATGGCCAAATTTTCTGAGGGGGCACTCATCCAAAAAACCATTGGTTTCGTAAAAACGGAATTGGAAAACGCCGAAGGTGGGCACGATTGGTTCCATACCGAACGGGTGTATAAAAATGCCCTGCTTCTTTCGGAGAGTGAAAAAGTAAATAGGACGGTAGTGGCGCTGGGCGCCTTGCTTCACGATATAGCCGATTCGAAATTCCACGGGGGCGATGAAACCATCGGCCCCAGAAAAGCCATAGGCTTTCTTAGCTCGCAAAAGGTTTCCACAGAAATAATAGCACACGTCGTAAAAATAATACAAAACATTTCATTTAAAGGCGGAAACCAAATTCAATCGTTTACTTCAAAAGAGCTGCAGGTGGTGCAGGACGCCGATAGACTTGATGCGCTGGGGGCCATCGGCATTGCCCGCACTTTCAATTATGGCGGTTTTAAAAATAGGAAGCTGTACGATCCCGAAGTAAAGCCCGATCTCCAAATGACGCCTTCGGAATACAAGGCTTCCACCGCGCCGACCATCAACCATTTCTATGAAAAACTGCTGCTTCTAAAGGACCGGATGAACACGGAAACGGGGAAAAAACTGGCCGAGCAACGACATCGATTCATGGAGACTTTCCTAAACCAATTCTACGCCGAATGGAACGGTGAAAAATAAACGCTGTGTTCTCTGTGTCTCTGTAGTTAAATATACTACTCCAGCCCAGCTAGTTGCGGGCCGGGGCACCACAACCGAAGGGGAATTTAAAACAATTTCAACTGTGGATTTTTGAGTTGCAGAAAATGCGAATTGTCCAAAGGCTGTCTTGTTCCGTTTTTTAAATACTTCTTTTTTGCCAGGGCCATGGTATCGCGCACCTGTTCGCTGATGGTGCCTTCGCCCTTAATGCGCCGGCCCCAGTTGCTGTCGTTCAGGTTTCCGCCGTGGCATTCGGCTATTTGGTTTAGGATTCTTTCGGCCCGGTCTGGAATGGTTTTGTGGGCCCAATCCTTAAAGATTTCGGCTATTTGGCCGTTCAGGCGCACGATGGTGTAGCTTACATCAACTGCGCCCAATTCGGCTACTTTTTTCACTAGCGGGAGTATTTCGTGGCTGTTCAACGAGGGAATAATGGGCGCCATCATCACCCGCACGGGAATCCCGTTTTCCGAGAGGGTTTTAACCGTCTTTAGCCGCTGGTTGATGCTTGCCGTGCGCGGTTCCAGCAATCTGCGGGTATCTTCGGAAAGAGAGGTGATGGAAAGGTTTACCGAAATGGTATTGAGCTTTGCCATTTCCTTTAATATATCGAGATCGCGGAGGACCAGGGAGTTTTTGGTGATGATGCCGGTGGGGTGCTTCCATTTCAGCATGACTTCCAGACATTTTCGGGTGATTTGCAGCTTGCGCTCCAAGGGTTGGTAGCAATCGGTATTTCCTGAAAACACAATGGTATCGCCCTGCCAATGCTTTGAAGTAATTTTATCCTCCAGAAGCTGGGGTGCGTTCTTTTTGTACAAAATGTTCCGCTCAAAATCCGGGCCCGGGCCATAACCCCAATATTCGTGGCTGTTGCGGGCATAACAATATACGCAGCCGTGCTCGCAGCCCTGATACGGATTGGCCGAATAGCCCATACCCACATCGGGGCTTTCCACCTTGTTTACCAAGGTTTTGGGAAAAACTTCTATGTAATTGGTTTTGTTCCTGTCGGCATCTTCGCCTTCCACTTCACAGAAATTCAAAAACTCGTCCAGGACCTCGTGGTTGTTTTCCGAGAAACGGTTGTGAATATTTTTTTGGGCCCCGCGCCCCTTTACGGAGTTTTTAGACATAAAAAAACTTTGAAGGATTTATGCCCTCAAAGTTAAAACATAAGTTGGAAAAATTCCATAAAACAAGGAAATATTCCATTAAGAAGGTAATTGTAAATTTCGCCCTTGCTTCTTTGGGTCAAAGCGGGAAGGCCATACTTTTAAAAGCCTATTTTGGTGGATAATTCGTGAGCAGCGCTTGCCGTTACGGTAATAAACACATTCTAGATAGGGTCCTGCTTCTGAAAAGGAAAGCGCCGCTGGGCTAGGTTGCGAAAGATACCTCAGTACCTTCATTTTGGGCGAATCGTCATGGCCCTTTACTTTTACCCAATCTCCTAAATTGAATTTTCGTGTTTCCATGGCCCTTGTGTTTTTTAGGTTATTACAGAAATCAAAAAAAGGGGCGAGTGCCCCTCTTTTTCAGTTTCTTTCCCTTAATCTGCGACTAAGAGATTTTGATTTTTTTCGGGGGCTTTTGCCGCGCTTCCTCTTTTTTGGGAAGTTCTATGCTCAAAATGCCCTCGTTGTAATTGGCCTTGATCTTGTTGTCATCCACGGTTTCGGGAAGGGTAAAACTTCGTTTGAATGATGAGTAACCAAACTCCCTTCGGGTGTAGTTGCCCTGTGTTTCTTCCTTCTGCTCTTCCACCTCTGTGGCAATTGACAATACTTGGTTTTCAAGATCAATCTTGAAATCGGATTTCTTCAGGCCTGGAACGGCCATTTCAACGTGGTAGGCGTCTGCTGTTTCTTTGATATTTACTTTGGGAAGGCTCATTCCGGTATTGAAGTTCTGTGAAAATACGGAGGGCAATTCCCTGTTCAAAATATCATCGATCCAGGACCAGGTTGGGAGGAAGCCAGTACTTTCATTGCTTGTACGTGTTAAACCTCCATTTTTAGGAACAGTCATTAAAGTGCTCATAATAAATCAAGATTTAAGGTTAAACAATCACCCTGTATGAAGCAAATTATGGGCCATTCCAATCGGAACTTCATTCACAAAATGAATTTAAAAATATTTTAAGAAAAATCCTTTGTAATATGAAGCTGAAGTGGACAATGAGTGTCAAAATGACATTTCGGGAAATGACATTTTTTCAAGATCATTTGCCGGGAAAATTGGCTTTTCGCTTCTGTAAAAATGCTTGGGTGCCTTCCTTAAAATCTTCGGTGCCGAAACAGTTGCCGAATTCTTCAATTTCTGTTTCAAAACCGTTTTTGCCCTCTTCAAAGTTGGCATTGATGGCCCGTATGGCAGAGGCGATGGCTACGGTAGAGTTTTTCATAATCTTTCCGGCAATTTTCTCGGTAAATTCCAGCAATTCTTCCAAGGTAGTCACATGGTTTACCAAACCGTACTGTAGGGCTTGGTTGGCGTCTATCATGCCGGCGGTCATGATCATTTCCATTGCGCGGCCTTTGCCCACCAGTTGGGGCAATCGTTGGGTGCCGCCGTAACCGGGAATTACCCCGAGGGAGACTTCGGGGAGCCCCATTTTTGCGTTTTCGGAAGCAATCCGGAAGTGGGCGGCCATCGCCAGTTCCAGACCGCCCCCCAAGGCAAATCCGTTGACCGCGGCAATGACGGGTTTGGAGAGGTTGGCAACAAAGTCAAACAACAGTTCCTGGCCTTTTGCGGCTAGTTTTCCGCCTTCTTCCACCGAAAAATCGGCAAATTCGCTAATATCGGCGCCGGCGACAAAAGCTTTTTCGCCACTGCCGGTAACAATGATCACTTTGGTTTCTGGCGCATTTTCGGCAGCCTCAAAAGCATCGTGCAGTTCCTGGATGGTTTCGCGGTTTAGGGCGTTGAGCTTTGAGGGACGGTTGATGGTGATGGTGGTAATGCCGTTTTGGGTGTGCGATAGTATGTTTTGGAAGTTCATGCGTTGCTTGTTTTTTAGTCCAGTGGTTTTCTTGGCCGCATAAAAAGGTGTTCGGCCGTTTCACAAAGCTACCAAAAAAACCTTAGAGCATGGCCGGAAAGGAAACGCTGAAAACAGTTTTTTCCTCAGAGGAATCTAGGGTAATTTGGCCCCCATAAGTTTCAACGATATTCTTTACCATGCCCAGACCCAAGCCCATGCCGCTACTCTTGGTGGTAAATTGAGGTTCAAAAATGCAGGTCTTGTTTTCTTCGGGAACGCCTATGCCGTTATCAGCTACCGCTATGATTGCAAATGAGCCTTCTCTTTTTACCGTTACCTCAATCCGCGGTTCCTCAGGATTTTTTTGTGCTATGGACTGGATACTGTTCTTTACCAAATTGGTAACCACGCGGATGAGCTGGGTGCGGTCAAAACGGGCGCGGATCTCTTCTTCCCCTGAAAAGAAATAAATGTAATCTTCAGTGAAAATATCCAGCGCCAGTTTGGTGATCTTTACTACGTTGAGGGTCTCGTCCTGCTGTGCCGGCATCTTGGCATAGGTGGAAAAGGCAGTTGAAATGGAGCTCAAGGTGTCTATTTGCTGAAGCAAAGTATTGGTGTACTCTGCCATCTTTTGGTCTATATCGGGATCGTTGCAATCAAATTTTCGCTGAAAGCTTTGCACGCTAAGCCGCATGGGCGTGAGTGGGTTCTTGATTTCGTGCGCCACTTGTTTGGCCATTTCGCGCCAGGCGGTCTCCCGTTCGCTGGCGGCCAGTTTGGCGGCACTTTTTTCCAGTTCCTCGATCATCCCATTATAGGCTTTTACAATGGTCGAAATTTCTGTAGGAGAGTCGCTGAGGTTGATTTTTTTATTGCGTTTGTCAAACCGGGTCTGGGCTAGCTTACCGCTTATTTCCTTTAGGGAACGGGTAATGTATTTTGAAAGGAAGTAGGCCAGGGCGATGGCCACCAAAAGCATGATGAAATAGGCCACCCCAAGACGGTACAGGTATTCGGTAAGCTCTTTGGTAATGAAGCCGTCATCCTCAATATAGGGCAGGTTCAATATGGCCAGCGGCTTAAAATAGCTGTCTGTTATGTAGGTATATGACGATTGGTATTTTTGGCCATTTTCCTTAAACTCCCTTATATAGCTTTTTGTGGGGGAATTTTGGAGGGCCTCCAAAGCCTTTTTGCTCATTTTGGGCGAGACCGTATCCTTAAAAAAGGAAGGTTTCGATGATTTTAGAAGATTGCCGTTCAGGTCGTAAAGAAAGATCTCGAGACTGTGGATATCTTTGATCTCGTAGATTTTGTCCTTAAAGATTAGTGGAATCTGCGAGGTTTCTACCGGATAGGTAGTGGTTTTCAATATGTAGTTTATGTTTTCACGAATGGCGGCCTCCTTGCGCAAAAGCCGGTCACGATGGTAGTCCTGGGCTTCTTCCCTATATTGGTAAACGGTTACAATGGCAATGAGGATAGATGCCCCGATGACCAAAAAGATCATAGAAAGAAAAATGCGGGTGCGCAATGACTTTTTGTAAAATGCCATTTATTGGGTTTAAGTGGACAGGGAAAGATAGCAATAATTGATCCTAAATTGGAATTTTGATTTTACAAATGGCAAATCTTTGAATAAAAGTGCTAAATCTTTTTTCAGGTGACGGGAATGGAGTCGTGTAAAGGCCAGAAGTAATCGATGGTCAAAATACGTTTGTGGAAACTTAATTTTCCGATCAATATGTTTAATCAAAAAACCCCCGTTCCGTTGCGATTGCAAGGTTAGGGGGTTTTTCTCTCTGGTTGGTTTCCAGTGTATTTTACAACATTACTTTTTTACAATAATAAACTCAGAGCGGCGGTTTTGCTGGTGCTGTGCTTCGGTGCAATTGCTGCCGCAATCAACGGCAGGTCGGCTTTCGCCAAATCCTTTGCCGCTTATCCGGTCTTCGGAAATTCCCTTGGAAATGACGTACTGTACGGTGCTACGTGCCCGTCTTTCCGAAAGGTCCATATTGTAGGCGTCACTGCCGCGGTTGTCGGTATGGCCTTCTACGCGTACTACCATATCGGGGTTTTTCTTCATCAGCTCAACCAATTTGTCAAGTTCAAAGGCAGCCTGTGGCTTGATGTTGTGCATGTCGAAGTCAAAAAGTATGGGGTTTAGTTTTACCATTTCGCCCTCCACGATCTGCTCGATGGGTCTAAGGGCAAGTCGCAGGTTTTTGGAACCGCTGCGCTGGGCGGCTACGGTTTCGGCATTGCTCTCATAGCCCTGCATGAATGCCTGGACCACGTGGGCCTGGTTGCAGGCCACGCTTAGGGTGCCTTGGCCGCTGGCATTGGTGGTCTGGCTCTTCAATTTGTTTTCTCGTGAATCAAACAGGTCCACGCGCGCCCCGGCAAGGGCCTGGCCGGTCTCGGCATCAACTACCTGTACCAAGAGCTCGCAGGACTGCAGCTTGTGGATTTTATAAATATCATCGCTTCCCTTGCCACCCTGTCTGTTTGAAGAGACATAGCCTTCCTCGGTAGCGGGATCAAAATAATAGGCAAAGTCATCGGCACTACTGTTTACACCCAGGCCGAGGTTTTCGGGTTTTCCGAAGCCATTTCCTTCCGCGGCAGCGGCAAAAACATCCAGACCGCCCATCCCCAAGTGGGCATCACTACTGAAATATAGGGTTCCGTTTGCGTCAACAAAGGGGAATCCTTCCTTGCCTTCGGTATTGATGTTGCTGCCCAAATTCTCAGGGGTGCCGAAGCTGCCATCGGCATTGATGGCCACGCGGTAAATATCGGCCTGGCCTTGGCCGCCCGGCCTATCACTGGTAAAGTACAGCATCTTGCCGTCTGGGCTAAGCGCTGGGTGGCTGTTTGAAAACTGGTGATCGTTAAAGGGCACGGGCT
Organism: uncultured Aequorivita sp.; assembly: GCA_964431895.1. Lineage (GTDB taxonomy): Bacteria > Bacteroidota > Bacteroidia > Flavobacteriales > Flavobacteriaceae > Aequorivita. The sequence continues at coordinate 17,380 of CAYSLM010000016.1, read as the reverse complement.
TTATATCCTTCCATTCGCCATTGACATTTTCGGCGTAATAAATATTCAATTGGTTTATGCCTTCATCATCCTTTTTATACTTGCCGTTGTAATAGTCATTTCGGTCAAAATACATCCGCTTGCCGTCTGCAGTTATGGCCACGGTGCTCTCGTGGTATTTGGTGTTTACATCGCCCTTGAGCAGGGAGGCGCCGGTTACGTTGCCACCAACCATTTGGGCCTGATAGATATCTAGAAAAGGTTCTTCGTTCCACTTGTACGTTTTTCGGCTGGTGTTGCGGGCCGAGGTAAAATAGAAATCGTTGCCCATCACATAGCCCCCAAAATCGGAATACTTGGAGTTGAGCCCATCCAGATTGGTGGCCGCATATTTTTGGGCATTTTCATCCACTATTTGCGGAAGGTAATCGGGATCCTTCATAAAGGCAATGGCGCGGCTGTCATTGGGCTTCATTTGCGCAAACTGTTTCATATAGGTGTTGTGCTCAGAAAACTTGCCATTGGCCTTGAGTGACTGTGCATAGTTATAAACGGTCTCTGCATCCACGTCTTTGCGCTTTACTACCCGTTTGTAATAAGTCTCGGCCTTTTTTGTATCGTTGATATAGTAATAACTATTGGCCAGGCGCGTAAATACATAGGTGCTGCCCTCGCCTTTTTTCAACAGTTTTTGATAGGCTTCGGCGGCATTGGTATATTGGAGCCGATCATAATATTGGTCGGCTTTTTTGGTTTTACTGTTTTGGGCGAAAGCAGTAGCGGAGCTTATCGCTAAAAGTAAAAGAATTGAATATATCTTGTTCATTTTAAATGAAATTTGATGGTTAATTAGAAGAATCTCGGTGAGCGTAACACACGTGGTTTAAAGAACAGGTCAAAGGTTAGCACCACTTCGTGCGAAGCGGGCCCCACGGTTTTAAGGTCAGAGGTCACGTGGTCATAGGCATAGCCAATGCGAATGTTTGGGGTAACCTGAAAGCCCACCAGCCCGCTGAAAGAGTCGTCAAGCCTGTATGAAGCTCCCAGCTCAAAGCGGTCATAAAAGAGGGCATTGAGGTTTCCGTCAAAAGAAACGGGGGCGTCAAAAGCCGATTTCACCATCACGGATGGTTTCAGTTTAAAATTGTCTGAAACCTGGAACACATAACCGGCAGTGGCAAAATAGTGGTTGGTCTCATTGCCGTATTTCAAACCATTTTCATCCAGGTGGACAGATTTCAGCATATTGGGTACCGAAAATCCGAGATAGAAATTATCGCCATATAAAAATGCGCCCGCCCCGATATTGGGATAGGTGTTGTTTATATCCTGTGAAAAGAAGGGGTCGTTGGGGTCCTGCAGTTCCAGCCCGGTAAGCCCCACATCATGGAAGGTAGCGCCTGCCTTTAAACCCAAAGCCAAGTTTAGGGTGCTGCCCAATTGAAGGGTATAGGAGAAATCTGCATAGACATTGGTCTCGCTCACCGGGCCCAGCTCATCCTTGATGGCCGAAAGACCCAGCCCCACTTTGTTGCTTATGGGCGAGTGGGCCGAAAAGGTAAAGGTAACGGGGTTGTCGTCCATCCCAGACCACTGGTTTCGGTAAAGGGCCGTTATGGAAAGGCTCTCTTTTGAGCCGGCATAGGCCGGGTTTACCACGTTCATATTGTACATGTACTGAGTGTATTGCGGATCTTGCTGCGCCTGTGATTCCTGGTAGAGCAGTACGGCCATCAATACTATTATGCTGAATATATGTTTTTTCATTTTTATCTATTTGGTAGTTAAAAAGTATTTAATGGGTTGTTAGTTGGCCTCCTGGTTGAGGTATATCCACCCGGTGGCCTGTTGCCCGTAAACGGCATCGTTGCCAGCCAGATCGATTACGTAGAAATATGTTCCCGTAGGCAGCTCATCGCCGTCGTTGGTCTGACCGTGCCACTGGTTGATGTAGCTGTTCTGTTCAAAAACCAGGGTTCCCAACCTATTAAATATCTGAAGTTTATTGATTCCGGTTCTATCGTTGAGGAAGGTGAGGTCCAGCGTGTCATTGAACCCATCGCCATTGGGAGAGAGGCCTTGTGAGATCACACAGTTGCCCACATCGTAAAGCCTTACATCAACCGCATCGGTACCGGTACAGCCACCAATGGTCATCACCACACTATAGGTTTGGGTTCCCATAGCCCCTTGCTCAATCATAATATCGAGAGTTTGGCCGGTCTCCCCTGCAATTGGACTGCCGTTCAAGAACCATTGGAATGTAGCGCCTTCCTCAGAAGTGGTAGCCGTCAAGGTACGTGGCTCCTGTGGACAAAGTTGGAAGTCCTCGCCCAGATTTACCTCAAGGTCATCGCGGAAGGTAACGGTAACTTGGTCTGTTGCAGTACAACTGCCAACGGAAACGGTCACCGAATAGGTGCCAATTTCAGTAATCTCGAGGGTTGGCCCCGTTTCATCAGGAAGGATGTTGCCATCAATGCTCCACTGGTAGCTGGCATCGGCCGGATTGTAGTTGGCCGGACTGGCGTCGAGGATCACGGGCTGGTCAAAACAGGTCTGGAAGTCATCGCCCAGCTCTATTTCCACATTGCCCAGGCTTACGGTAATGCTGTCTGTTGCCGAGCATTCATTCACATAGGCGGTAACGGTATAGGTGCCCGGGGCAGAAATGACCAATGTGGCTTGGGTCGCGCCCGGAATCAGGGTGCCGTCCTGCGTCCATTCAAAAGTGGCCAAGGTGGGATCAAAATCGAGGGCTTCGGCAACCAGGGTAACTTCTTCTTCAAAGCAGGAACTGAAATCGTCGCCCAGAGAGACCTGTAGGTCTTCTGGCATAAGGGTTATCTGATCTGTGGCGGCACAATTGCCAATGCTTACCACAACACTATACACCCCGTATTCGGTGGCGTTAAGTGTTGGGTTTGTTTCTCCCGGCAGTACGGTTCCGTCCAGGCTCCATTCATAAATGTAGTCGGGGTTGTTGTTTATGGGCGTGGCATCCAAAATCACGGGTTCAAAGAAACAGGTTGCAATGTCATCCCCAAGTTCTATTTGTGGGGTTTCATAAAAGTTGATGGTTACTGATTGTGTAACTGTGCAGCTGCCGATGGTCACTTCAACGGTATAGGTGCCAGAGGTAGTTACCGTAATGGTTTGGGTAGTTTCGCCGGTATTCCACAGGAAAGTCGCATCGGCGGGGTTGCCGCCAATGATTTCGGCGGTGATGTCGTAGCTCTGCGCATCACATAGGTCTTGATCGCCGCCAAGGTCAAGGCTAAAGGAACCAACGAGGGTTACGGTAACATCATCGGTTTCGGTAATTACATCGCCATTGCAGTTGGTGTATACGGCCTGGGCGGTATATACCGAAACCTGATCGGTAGGGCACACCGTAAAGGTAGGATCGTTGCTTAGCACGTTGCCGTCACTGTCAAGCCAGGAGAAGACTACGTTTGAAGTGCCATTTGGCGTAAACCTCCAGGCTTCGTTGGTAGCACTCCAGTTACCGGTATTTCTTCCGGGCGGGGTGTAGCCTTGGGTGCCATCTTGGTTTTGGATTCCCAATACCGCGTTTCCATCATTCCAGGATGGGCAGGCATCGGTTCTGTCTTCCACATATACTTCAACCACATTGGTGGTTTCGTAAATAACCACTTGCGAAGTAAGCTTGTATTGGTTACAAGATGATGAGTAATAGGGAATGCCGGGAAAATTGACCACCATGGTCCGGCATGGGGCCTCCCCAAACACCGTCCAGTTTATCTGGCCGGAGCCCCCAACCGAGGGGTCCACATCCATATAGGGCCCAAAGATGGTGGTAAAGAAAAGGTTGGGATCGGGAATCGATTCATCAAAAGACCAGCTGCAATAGCCGTCTGGGGTATTGTTTACCAAATCAAAAGAAATTACGGCATTGGAACCTATGACCATTTCCGTATAGGTTTCGCCAAAGAAGCAAAAGTCAAAGGGTAACTGAATGGCAGGCGACCAACGGTCGTCTATATTTACCGAAACCGGCGTGCCGCCTGTAAAGGGAAAGGGCGGGTCATAAGGAATGGAGGAAACTTCATAACTTGTGGTCTCTCCCGTATTGAGGAAACTGGCCGAAAGCTCGGTACAGGGCTCGCCGCAGTCCAGTTCAACGTCTTCACCGGCATACACATTGGGGCATCCGGGGCCTTGGGCAAAAGCATTGAGGGCAAATACAAACAGACCTAAGAACAGGAGTGTTTTTAGGTGCAATCTATTTTTTGGTTTAGGGCCGCCACTTTGTAAACAGAGGGGTAATTTTTTATCCATAGAAAAATGATGTTGGAGGTTATTGAATCTTAATGCATTAACTTTTTATTAACAGCCGAATATATAAAATTTTGGACAATTAAAGGATACTTCATTTAGATTTTGAAGAGTAATTGTTGGTGCAAAAAGATATAAAGTGAAGCGGGGCGGGGTTTTGTTAATTGCGTGCCAAGGGATTAAGGCACTTGTGGGCAGTTTTGTACATTTGCCATATAATTTATTTTATGATAGAGGAAACCGACATTTCTTATGAAAAAACCGTATTGATCGGTTTGATCACGCAATTTCAGGATGAGGCCAAGGCCGAGGAGTATCTTGACGAGCTTGAGTTTTTGGCCTATACCGCCGGGGGCGAGGTGCTAAAACGTTTCACCCAAAAAATGGATGTGCCCAACCCCAAAACCTTTATTGGCAGTGGCAAACTGGAGGAGGTAAGGGATTATGTAAACGAACACGGAGTAGGCGTGGCCATTTTTGACGATGAGCTTTCACCTGCACAACAAAAAAACATTGAGCGGGTGCTGCAGTGCAAAATTATAGACCGTACCAACCTAATACTCGATATTTTCGCGCAAAGGGCCCAGACCAGTTATGCCAGAACCCAGGTAGAGCTGGCACAATATGAATACCTTTTGCCCCGTTTGGCGGGAATGTGGACCCACCTTGAGCGGCAACGCGGAGGTATTGGGATGCGTGGCCCCGGGGAAAGGGAAATTGAGACCGACCGCCGTATCATCCGCGACCGTATTGCGCTGCTAAAGGAAAAACTAAAAAAAATTGACCGACAGATGGAGGTGCAGCGTGGCAATCGCGGCTCTATGGTACGGGTGGCCCTGGTAGGCTATACCAATGTAGGAAAATCAACCCTGATGAACGTGATAAGCAAGAGTGAGGTCTTTGCCGAAAACAAGCTTTTTGCTACCCTCGACACCACGGTGCGCAAAGTGGTGATAGGCAACCTGCCGTTTCTGCTCACCGATACGGTGGGTTTTATAAGAAAACTGCCCACCCAACTGGTTGAGTCGTTCAAAAGTACGCTCGATGAGGTGCGCGAGGCCGATTTACTGCTGCACGTAGTTGATATTTCACACCCTTCCTTTGAGCACCATATAGATTCGGTAAACAAAGTCCTTGAGGAAATAGGCAGCGCCGATAAGCCCACGATTATGGTCTTTAACAAGATTGATGCTTACACCCCCGAGCTTATTGAAGAGGATGACCTGGTAACCGAAAAAACCAAGGCCCACTATTCCCTTGGGGAATGGAAAAAGACATGGATGGGCAAGCTGGGCGGCGATGCGATTTTCATTTCGGCCTTGAACAAGGATAATTTCAGTGAATTCAGAAAATTGGTCTATGAAAAGGTAAAGGAAATCCATGTGACCCGCTTTCCCTATAATAACTTCTTATATGATGTTTATACGGAAGAGGAATAAGTTTGGGGGTTAGCTTTTTTAGACAGATTGCTGCGGTCTAAAAAATTTTGTAGGAAAAACGGGGTGTTTTCTTACAGTTTAATGACTTTGCTATGGCTTTGGTATGGCTTTGCCCTGGCTTTGCTATGAGAGCAGGTTGGGGGCCAATCAAAAAGTTAAAAAAAATATCATTTTTATATTTTAAAAGAAAAAGCCCGTGGGCAGAAACTTTGGCCACGGGCTTTTTCTTTATTTGATAGAAGTATTCTTAAAACTCATAGGTAACCCCAACCCCCAGGGCCTCGCGGATCTGGAAGCCCTTTACGGCATTGTCGTCATATATGGCCTGAAAGGTAAACTTGGTGTTGATATATTTGTTTATGCCCATCACCAGGTTCATGGTATAATCTATATCGACATTTTTGGGCTCGTGCAGATAATCTGAATAGAGATTAAGAATGTTCTCGGTTGAGATATTCTCCATAATATTGAATTTGGCATAGGCCGAAATGGATGCACCGAACTCAAAACGGCTTGTTTCATTGGCATCTACCCCAAAATATTTCTTCTTGTTATAGGCGGCCAGAGCATCGGGATCACTTTCGTCAACCGTGGTAAATTCCTTGTCAACAAAAACAAATTTTGCCGTGGCCGGCGAAATGTTGATATACAGATTGTTATTCTTCTTCCAGAGCATACCGGGACCAAATTGCAGGTATCCGGGCGACATGAAGTGGGTGGTCTCTGTACGGTAGCCGGGGTCATCCTGTTCCAGGTCCTTGTTAAATTCATACCCCTTGGCAAACTGCGATTTGAAATTGAGGAAAAAGGAAGCAAACCAATTGCTGTCCTTGATCTGCCTGCCCACGATGGAATTAAATTCCAAACGGTCATTGGTCTTGCGTGAATATTTGTCGTCACGGTTTTTGGAAAGGCCGTATTCCCCTATAAGCCGGTTGGTCCAGGATATTTTATCGTATTTATAATTGAAATCATAAGCGAGCGAAAGATTGCCCGAATAGTTGGAAGTACCCCCGCCGGTCCATTCGTGGTTAAAAGCGGCCTGGTTAAACAGCAGGGAGATGTTTCCCGAACGCGTCCAGCCATTGGGAATGGTGTCTTTCGGATTTTCTTCCTGGGCATACAAGCTGATGGAAACCATTGCCAGGGCGGCAATAAGTAGTTTTTTCATTATTTGTTATTTGTTTGGTTTAGCGGCAAAATTAAGGAACTCTTTTTAGATTTTATTCTAAAGCTCACAAAAAGCCCGGCCAGAGATGGAAATGCGCTATCGTTTTTTCTTATAGAGCGGGACCGAGGAGCAGGCCTCACCATACATTATGCTCTTGGCAATTGGCTGAAGTTTTTGTGCCAAGAGTACATAGGCATTCTGCGGAATGGGCTTATGGGCACAGCCTTTAATGATGACAGGTTTATCTCTATATTCCGAAACATCGATATTGTGGAGTATTTCGGCAAAGAGGATGCTTTCCAGTTGCTCCAAATTTCCAACCGTTACCTTGGCCGCAAAGGGGGCCAGATGCAATGACAGCAATAAATAGGCCCATCCAGGCACTACCGCATCGGTACTGCAGTGAAGGGCTACGTACTTGTCTTGATATTGGCTCCAGTCGTGGGCAAGGGCCTGCTCCCGAAAATCCTTCTCGCGAAGTACAATGCCCTCCATCAGCCATTGGGAAATATCAAGGGCAACCCTTTCCCCTTTGGGATAATAATCCTCAAGGTCAATGGTGATCAACTTGCTCTTGGCTACGCGGTTTATAATTTCTTCAGACACTTTTTTTAATTATGAGTTACAACATGCCCAGCTCCAGCTTGGCTTCCTCGCTCATCAGGTCTTGGCTCCACGGCGGGTCAAAGGTCATTTCCACCTCGGCATCGGTTACTTGTGGCATGGACTTTACCTTTTCCTCTACCTCCCGTGGGAGGCTTTCTGCCACGGGGCAGTTGGGCGTGGTGAGGGTCATCAATATTTTTACCTCGCGGTCTTCGTTTACATAGACATCATAAATAAGCCCCAGTTCGTATATATCTACAGGTATTTCGGGGTCGTATATGGTTTTGAGTACGCCTACTATTTTATTGCCGAGCTCGGCCATGTCTATTTGTTCTGTTGTGCTCATTGTTTATTTATTTATGGTTAAAACCTTCTTGTGTTTAGGTATTGCTTCCCCCAAGGGGCGTCTTCAAGTATTATGGCTTAGGTGTTTTTTTGAGTTTGGTAGGCCAGGGCATCCATCTTCATCTGTTTTACCATAGAGACCAACCCGTTTGCCCGTGTGGGCGAAAGGTGTTCCTTAAGGCCGATTTCATCAATAAAACCTGTATCTGCCTGTAGAATGTCTTCGGGTTTTTGGTTTGAAAAAACCCGAACCAGGATGGCAACAATCCCTTTGGTGATAATGGCATCGCTATCGGCGGTGTACTCAATCTTTCCGTCTTTCATTTGGGAATGGAGCCACACTTTACTCTGGCATCCCTTGATGAGCTTGTCGTCGGTTTTTAGCGATTCGTCAATCATAGGAAGGGATTTGCCCAGGTCTATCATATATTCATAGCGCTGCATCCAGTCGTCAAACACGGAAAACTCCTCTATCAATTCTTCCTGCTTCTCTTCAATAGTCATTTTATGGTTTATTTGTTTCTTTTTGTGCCTTGAGCAGGGGGCTCCTATCGGTTTTGGAATAAAAAGTAAGTACGTTGTTTTCCAGAGAATAGGAACCTGTCTGTTTCAAGGCGTCAAGGAAATCCCGTTCGGTTGTCATGATTTCCTTGTCCTCGCAATATTTTTCACTTACGGCCAGATCGCCAAAGTCAAGGGCGTAGAGATCGAGGGTGTAATCGCCAAATACCGAATTGCAGCCCGTGGTGCCCCGAAGTGAATTGTTAAGGGCCGAAAGGGTGAAGGTAGGATTTGTGGCTACGTTCAATTTCCTTCCGTTAAGGGCGGTCACCGTGTAATTTCCGGTTAGCTGTATGTTTCCGGCAACATCTATGGCCTTCTTGGTCTCGTTGCAGCCCGTAAAGACCAAGGCTGCGATCAGGATACTCAATGTGGCAATTGTTTTCATGATTTTTGATTTTATAAATACACTTCAAATTTCATGGTTTAACGGATGCCTTCCGGTTAACTTAACATCATTTTAGCTTTTTTTACGGCGTGTACCAAAACATCAACCTCCTCCAGCGTATTGTAGAAGGCAAAGGATGCCCGCACCGTGCCGGGAATTTTATAAAAATCCATAATTGGCTGGGCGCAGTGGTGACCGGTACGTACGGCTATGCCTAGCTTGTCCACGATAGTGCCTATGTCGTAAGGGTGAATGCCCTCAATATTGAAGGAAACTACCGAGGTCTTGGCGGGGCCCGTGCCGTAAATTTTAAGCCCTTCTATTTCCAGCAGTTTTTTGGTGGCGTAGCTTAAAAGTTCGTTTTCGTGTTTTTCAATGGCCTCAAAACCTATTTGGTTTAAATAATCAATGGCTGCCCCAAAAGCAATGCCGCCACAAATATTGGGGGTGCCGGCCTCAAATTTATGCGGAAGCGCTGCGTAGGTGGTTTTTTCGAAGGTAACTTCGGCTATCATCTCGCCGCCACCTTGGTAGGGCGGCAGTTTGTTGCCCCAGTCCTCTTTCATATAAAGGATGCCCACGCCCGTAGGGCCGCACATTTTGTGGGCCGAGGTTACGTAAAAGTCCACATCCAGGTTTTGAAGGTCAGGTTTAAGGTGCGAACAGGCCTGGGCCCCGTCAATCAAAACAGCAGCGTCCACTTGGTGGGCTTTTTCAATGATCTTTTCAATTGGGTTGATGGTGCCCAAGGCGTTTGAAATATGGTTTACGAAGACCAGTTTTGTTTTTTTGGATAGCAGCTGTTCATATTCCGAAAATACCAAATTACCTTCCTCGTTCATCGGGATCACTTTTAGCACTGCGCCGGTACTTTCGCAAAGCATTTGCCAGGGCACGATATTGCTGTGGTGCTCCATGGCCGAAACGATAATCTCATCGCCTTTTTGAAGTATGTCTGAAAAACCGTTTGCCACTAGGTTTATTCCGTGGGTGGTGCCGGCGGTAAAGATGATCTCGTGCGCTTCCTTGGCATTAAAATGTTCCTGTATTTTTTTTCGTGCAGCCTCGTAGGCATCAGTAGCTTCCTGCGAAAGCGTGTGTACCCCGCGGTGGATGTTTGCGTTGTAATGGCTGTAATAATCCACTATGCAGTCTATCACTTGCCGCGGTTTTTGCGAGGTGGCCGCATTGTCCAGATAAACCAATGGATGCCCGTTTACCTTTCGGGAAAGGATGGGGAAATCGGCACGGATTTTTTGGAGGTTGAGGGACATGGAAATATTTAAACTAGTTGAAATATTGGGTTGAGGTTTTGCCACGGATTCACGAATAAAGGAAAGCAATAATTCGTGAATCCGTGGTGATTTTGATTTTATAATTCAAACCCCAGACTAACCCCGATTTTATTGGCGATAAGCTTGTTGATACGGCTCTTGAGCTCTGGAATTTTTACGCTTTCCAAAACGGTATTGGCGAAGGCGTACATCAATAAAGCGCGCGATTCTTTCAGCCCAATGCCGCGGCTCCGCAAGTAAAAAAGAGCTTCCTCATCAAACTGGCCAATGGTACAGCCGTGGGAGCATTTTACGTCATCGGCAAAAATCTCGAGCTGCGGCTTGGAGTTTATGGTAGCCTTGTCATCGATCAGGATATTGTTGTTCTGCTGGAAGGCGTCAATCTTTTGGGCATGTTTTTCCACAATTATCTTTCCGTTGAACACCCCCACCGAGTTTTCGGCATAAAGGCCTTTGTAGTCTTGGTGGCTTTCGCAATTGGGCGCGGCGTGGTGCACCAAGGTGTTGTGGTCTGTGTGCTGCTTGCCCTCGAGGATGGTTACACCTTTTAGGGTAGAGTCGCAGTTTTCACCTTTTTGGAAAAAGTTGAGGTTGTTGCGCACCAGGTTGCCCCCAAAGGAAAAGGTATGTACCCGGCAAACGGAATCGCGTTCCTGTGAGATATAGGTGTTGTCAATGAGCGAGGCGTGCCCCTCGTCGTTCTGGATCTTGTAATAGTCAACATAGGCGCGCTTTTCGGCAAATATTTCCGTCACCGAATTGGTTAGGACCTCGTTGCCCGAAAGGCTTTGGTGCCGCTCTATGATCTGTACGTGGGCATTCTCGCCTACTACTATCAGGTTGCGGGGCTGGAGGAACATGGCGGCCTCGTTTCCGGTAGAGAAATTGATAATCTCAATGGGCTTTTCCACCTCCTTGTGCGCCGGAATGTTGATGTATGCCCCCTCGCGGGTAAAGGCGGTGTTCAGCGAGGTAAGGCTGTCGCGCTTGGCCGCTTTGTTGAAGTAGGCCTCAATTACGGGTTTGTACTTGCTCTTGTTGAGCGCGGCAGACATCAGGCACACGTCCAGGGTGTCGTGGGTGGTCTCTGAGAGGAAGGAGCTGTAAACCCCATCAACAAAGACCAATTTGTAGGTGTCTATTTCGTGAAGGAAATATTTGCGAACGTTCTTCAGCTCAACATTGCGCTCCTTGGTAGAATGTACGCAATAATCGGGTTTAAGGAGGGCGTTGAGGGAAGTATATTTCCAGGCTTCCTCTTTTTTGGTGGGGAAACCTTTTTGTTCAAAGATCTTAATGGCGTTGTTGCGCACATCGTGCAATGGCGAGTCAAACTCCAAATAATCTTCGAGAGCGATGTATGATGATAGTAATTTGTCTTTAAAACTCATATTTTTTAATTCAGGATTCAGAATTCACAATTCTGAATTGATTTAAACCAATTCTTCCTTAATCCAATCGTAGCCTTTTTCCTCAAGCTCGTAGGCAAGCTCCTTGGTGCCGGATTTTGCTATTTTTCCGTTCATAAGCACGTGCACGAAATCTGGAACTATGTAATCCAGGAGACGTTGGTAGTGGGTAATGACCACTACGGCGTTGTCTTTGCTACGCAGCTTGTTCACGCCGTTGGCCACCACCTTTAGGGCGTCAATGTCCAATCCGGAATCGGTCTCGTCAAGGATGGCGAGTTTCGGGTCCATCATGGCCAACTGGAAAATTTCGTTGCGTTTCTTTTCGCCACCCGAAAAGCCTTCGTTGAGCGAGCGCGATAGGAATTTGCGGTCTATCTCGAGCATATCTGCCTTTTCCTTGATGAGCTTGAGCATTTCTGAGGCCGGCATATCGTTTAGGCCTTGGGCCTTTCGGGTTTCATTGATGGCGGTCTTAATAAAATTGGTCACCGAAACCCCAGGTATCTCAACGGGATATTGAAACGAGAGGAAGATGCCCTTGTGGGCCCTTTCCTCGGGATCGAGTTCTGAAATATCCTCATTTTCAAAGGTAATGTAGCCACGGGTCACATCAAATTCCTCCTTGCCGGCCACTACCGACGCCAAGGTACTTTTGCCCGAGCCATTGGGCCCCATAATGGCGTGCACTTCGCCTGCTTTCACTTCCAGGTTTATTCCCTGCAATATATCCTTGCCTTCCAATCCGGCGTATAAATCCTTTATTTTTAACATGTTATTCTTGCTTTGCGGTTTCATTTAATTTAATATCTGCTTCGGAAGGTTTGTCGTTTACCCTAACTATTTCGGTAAGGGTAATCTCCTCCTCCCATTCACTTTCCTTATCGGTGTTTTTTGATACGGTCCCGCGTACCAGGACGCCCACCATATCATAATCGTTCTGTTTGATGCGGGCAACCCGGTCTGCCAGTTGCTCTGAAACTTTATTGTGCTTTACGCCATAAATATAGTTGGGCCCCATAAGCACCATGGCCCCTGCCGTATCGATAAAGTCGCCCTGGTAGGTACGGGCTTCAACCGTAGTTTCGGGCTGGGTTGGGGTTTCGGTTTCGGGGGCTTTCTCATTCCCGTTTTTACAGGCCGCCAAAATGGCCGTGAACAGTATGCACAAGACGATTTTTTTCATAAATGGCTAAATTTAAAATTGTCAATTTCTCTTTAAATCTTAAATCTTATCCCACTGAACCTTCCAGGCTTATCTCTAGGAGTTTTTGCGCCTCCACGGCAAACTCCATGGGCAGTTTGTTCAGTACTTCCTTGCCGAAGCCGTTTACTATAAGGGCAATGGCCTTCTCGGTGTCTATGCCGCGCTGGTTGCAGTAAAATATCTGGTCTTCCCCAATTTTGCTGGTCGTGGCCTCGTGCTCTACGTGTGCGGTCTTGTTTTTTGCCTCGATATATGGGAAGGTGTGGGCCCCGCAATTGTTGCCCATCAAAAGGGAGTCACATTGCGAGAAATTACGGGCGTTGTCTGCGTTGGGCATAATTTTTACCAGCCCCCGGTAGCTGTTTTGTGACTTTCCGGCCGATATCCCCTTTGAAATAATGGTGCTCTTGGTATTCTTGCCAAGGTGTATCATCTTGGTACCGGTATCGGCTTGTTGGAAATCGTTGGTAACGGCAATGGAATAAAACTCGCCAATGGAGTTGTCGCCTTTTAGGATGCAGCTGGGGTATTTCCAGGTTACGGCACTGCCGGTCTCTACTTGGGTCCAGGATATCTTGGCCCTAGATTCGCAAATTCCGCGTTTGGTAACAAAGTTGTAAACCCCGCCCTTGCCTTCCTTATCGCCCGGATACCAGTTCTGCACGGTAGAATATTTTATCTCGGCGCCGTCAAGGGCAATAAGCTCAACCACAGCGGCGTGCAATTGGTTCTCATCACGACTGGGGGCGGTGCATCCCTCGAGATAGCTCACATAGCTGTCTTCATCTGCTATCAAAAGTGTGCGTTCAAACTGCCCGGTGCCACCCTGGTTGATACGGAAATAGGTAGAGAGTTCCATGGGGCAGCGCACCCCTTTTGGAATGTAGCAGAATGATCCGTCACTAAAAACCGCACTGTTGAGCGCTGCATAAAAATTGTCGCGCTGGGGCACCACGGTACCAATATATTTTTTTACCAGCTCCGGATGCTTTTGGATGGCTTCGGAAATAGAGCAGAAAATAATCCCCTTCTCGGCCAGCGTTTTTTGAAAAGTGGTAGTCACTGAAACTGAGTCCATGACCACATCTACGGCCACCCCGGCCAGTTTTTTCTGTTCGTCAAGCGAAATACCCAGTTTTTTAAAGGTGTCCAACAATTCTGGATCAACCTCATCAAGACTGTTGTATTTTGGTTTTTTATTGGGTGCCGAATAGTATGAAATAGCTTGGAAGTCGGGCTTCTCATAATTTACGTTGGCCCAATCGGGCTCTTCCATCTGTAGCCAATATCTGAAGGACTCCAAACGCCACTCAGTCATCCATTCGGGTTCTTCCTTTTTTTTGGAGATGCCCCTGATCACGTCCTCGTTCAGCCCCACAGGAAAAGTGTCAGATTCTATATCGGTGTAGAAACCGTATTGGTATTCTTTGGTTTCCAGTTCTTTTTTTAAATCGTCTTCTGTAAACTTTGCCATTTTTTTAAATTTTTATAATGAAAAGGAATCGCCACAGCCGCAAGTCCGGTTGGCATTGGGATTGTTAAAGACAAACCCCTTGCCGTTGAGGCCACCGCTATATTCTAGCGTGGTGCCCACCAGATAGAGGAAACTCTTCTTGTCTATGGCAATCTTTACCGAGTTTTCCTCAAAGAGTTTATCATTCTCGCCCAATTGGTGGTCAAACTTGAGTTCATAGCTCAAGCCAGAGCACCCGCCGCTCTTTACGCCCACACGAACGTAGTCAACAGCAACGTCAAACCCTTCCTCGGCCATCAGTTGTGCCAATTTGGCTTTTGCGCTTTCACTTATCTTAACCATAAATAGATTAATTCTAAATTAGGGGCAAATATACATCAAATAGAAGTTTTAAACACGTCAAAACTGCTTTTTAAACCTATTGTTCCATAGAAGGCGCCAATACTTGAGTTTATCCACCCTTAGCGCAATTTCTACGGAAGAATGTTCGCAGGTTTCGGCATTGGGCGTGAAAAACGTACTTTTGTGGAAATTAACGGAAAAACACTTAATTGTTAGCCATGTTTGAGAACAAAGATGATTCCCGCACCAGCATAGGCAGTTTGGGAGAATTTGGCTTGATAGACCACTTGACCAAAAATTTTACGCTAAGGCAAAAATCCACCGTAAAGGGCGTGGGCGATGACGCGGCCGTTATTGCCTGCGACTCCAAAAACGAGCTGGTGGTCACTACCGATCTGCTGCTCGAGAGCGTTCATTTTGATTTGAGCTATGTGCCATTGAAACATTTGGGCTACAAGGCGGTGATAGCAAACCTTTCTGATGTGTATGCCATGAATGCCCAGCCTACGCAGATTACGGTGAGCATTGCGGTGTCAAACAGATTTCCGGTAGAAGCGCTCGAGGAGCTTTATGCAGGCATGCAAGCCGCTGCTCAAATATATAAGGTAGACATAGTGGGCGGCGATACTACCTCCTCTACTACCGGCCTGTTGATTAGCATTACGGCCCTGGGATTTGTGGAAAAAGGCCAGGCTATCTATAGAAATGGCGCCAAGGAAAATGACCTGCTCGTGGTAAGCGGAGACCTAGGGGCGGCCTATATGGGGCTGCAGATTTTGGAGCGGGAAAAGGAAGTGTTTAAGGTAAACCCAAACGCACAGCCCGATCTAGAGCCTTATTCCTATCTGGTTGAGCGGCAGCTAAAGCCCGAGGCACGCAAGGATATCCCACCTTTGCTAAAACAATTGGGCGTTAGGCCAACGGCCATGATTGACATTAGTGATGGGCTTTCCTCCGAAATTATCCATATCTGCAAAAACTCAAAAGTGGGATGCAATTTATATGAGGAAAAGATTCCGTTAGATCCCCAGGTCATCTCTACCTGTGAGGAATTTAATCTAGACAGCACCACCATTGCCCTTAGCGGAGGCGAGGATTATGAATTGCTGTTTACCGTAAAGACCGATGATTTTGAGAAAATAAAAGGCAATCCGCATTTAACGGTCATCGGCCATATTACCGCCGAAAACCAGGGGATGCACCTGATAAGTCGCGCCGGTACACAGATACCTCTGGTGGCACGGGGCTGGAACGCATTGGAAAAGGAGGATTAAGGATAAATAGGAAAGCCCGGATCCATCTATATGTAGATGCCGGGAAAGGGGAATAAAAGCGGAAACGCCTGTCTCACTGTAGCGATAACTTGTTCTTTTTTCTGAAAAACGTTGACAGGCATTCATTGATTTCCCTTCGCCTATAAGTGAGGGCTTCAAGTTTTCCTGAATAACTGTTTGTGACTTCCTTCCCGCAACAGGCGCACTGATATTCACTTATGTGATCGGTTATCTTGCGGGTTACGATGTAATCGTGGCCAAATACGCTGCATATTAGACCAGGGATAGAGGCTCGGTTTTGGGGCATAACTTTGTCCATCACTGTTAAAATTTTTGGTATGTCACATCAATATTAGCCCTTTTTTAGATAAAAAGCAAATCTCACCCGATAAAACGCAAGAACTCCTTAACAGCGGTCACATTTTCTATAAGACTCATGTGTCCCCCAGCGATTTTTATCACTTTGGCACCTGCCTGGCTGAGCCTTTGTTCGGTTTCAGGCACGGGCAGTAATGGATCTTCCAGGGCAAGGATGGCGTACTTTTCCTTTTTGAAATTTTTTAAGACCGCAGTCCTGTCCTTTCGGTCGCGCATCCCTCTGATTGCTGCCTTGATCCCTTCGGAAGAAAATGATAGGGCTTCACATTTGAGTTGCTCTATTTGGGAAGCAAACCTCTCCTGCGAGCTTTCGGCAAAAAGATTGGAAATGGCCATGCTTATAAACGCCCGTGGATTTTGGTCCATAACCTTTAGGGCTCGATTGCGGTTATCCTTTCTTTCCTTTGAATCTGCCGCGGGGGTTGAATTTAAAAGAACCAGTCTTTCAACGCACTCCGGAAATTCTTCCAAGAAGGCCATAGCCACATAACCTCCCATAGAATGCCCTATTACCGTGACCGATGGAAGTTGCAGCTGCTGTATTGTTTCATAAACAGCTTCTGCCATCAACTCCATGGAATGTGTTTCGGCAAGCACGCCGCTCTGTCCATGGCCGGGAAGGTCTATGGCAACCACAAAATGATCCTCGGCCAATTGCGGCAGCAATGGTTGCCACATGGTTGAACTTTCCAAAAATCCGTGGAGCAGGATCATGGCGGGCCCATTTCCGAAGGTTTTGTAGTGGATTGGAGTGTTTTTGAAATTCAATGTACGGTAGTGGGTAGGCAAGGAAATCGGGTTTAGTTTTTATATGCTTTTGAATTTGATTTGAACAGCAGATAGACAACGCTTCCCAAAACCAATGGAAAATAGAGGTAATTGACAATTTCCGGATCTTCCAGATACCGATGTCCCAGGCCCGAAAGAATATTGACCCCACCAATGAATATCAGCACATTTCTTAATAGGATAGCCACCTTTTCAATATTCACTTTTTTCTTATCTGCGGCACTCATGGTATTGTAGCCGGCGATGAGAAAATATAGCTTGAAATGCTTAATGGCAAACCCCAAAAGAATTAGGAAAATTCCAATGGCAAGGTCCATAATTTTGTTTTAAAACTTAAAAAACAACAAGTCGTGTTTGAATATCTGCACCACTGATTGAAGCGAAGGGAAGTACCGGGTCCTACTTATTCATTATTTCCTCAATC